>CAXBRX010000084.1:0-10574 GCA_963977835.1 uncultured Derxia sp. | reverse complement strand
TGCGCGGCGGCCGCAGCAAGCGCCAGGCACCCGCCGATCAGCCAATGCCGCCAGCGCGCCATGTTCATTTGTCCTTGAAGCTCTTGTGGCATTGCTCGCATTGCGCGTGCGCGGCCTCGTAAGCGTCGGCGATGCGTCTTTCGTCGCGCGTGGCGGCCACATCGACCAGCCGGCGCGAGGCATCGAGGAAGGCCTGCTTGCGCTCTTCGAATTGCGCGGCCTGGGTCCAGATTTCGGCGCGCGCGGTGCTCGGCGGGTAGCGCGTATCGGGGCCACCGAAGTACTGCCACGGCTTGTCGAAGGCGGTGTTGTATTGATTGGCCAGCTCGATGAAACGGTCGGCCTTGTACCCGTCCTGACGCAGCATCACGCCCATGGCCTCGAAGGACTTCATGATGTCGCGAAAGGCTTGGCGCCGATGGGTGACCGGTTGCCCCGGATAGTTGTCCGACGGCTCGCAAGCGGTCAGAACGCCGATGGCCAGCAAGGCGCCGAGCCAGACGGGAGCGAAACGAAATGCTTTCATGGGAATTCGAATCCGGGAAACGACAGGCGAAGGCGCGATCCTAAGGCAAACCCATGACGGTCTGCAGTGTCCACATGCAACCGCGCCGGCCTCAGGGTGCACGATAAGGCTCGACCTTGCCGGCCCGCATCCGATACGCGCTCATGCCCATCGAGGTGTCCTGGCGCTCGATCTGCAACACGCCCCAGACCCGGACCGTGTCCATCGAATGCATGGGCTGGCGTTGTTCGAGCTCGACCTCGACGATCTGGTTGGCCGGCGGCGGCGGGCTATGGATGCAGGCGCCGAAATACGGCACCAGCAAAAAGGTCTTGAGCCCGTCGGCGGTGTTGTCGAGCGGCACGATGTAGCCGGTGAGCTGAACCGCCGCGCCGTCGAGCGCCTCGACGACCGGCGCATTGGCCCAGATCTCGCGCAACTCGCGCATCATGGCCGTCACGCGCGGATCGCCGTCGCGCAAGGCCGCGATGTTCTGGTCGCGATAGCGTTGCAACGGGTTCCAGCCCGCGGGCATCAATTGCGTCCAGGGCAGTTCGCGATAGGTCTGCCATTGCGTCGACAAGACCGGCGTGCCGGCACGCCAGGGCTTCCAGATCACCATCGCCGCCACCAGCATGGCCAACGCAGCCAGCACGACCGCCGCCGCGGCCCAGCCTCGAAGTTTCATCGTGCTCATCCTCGCGCCGTCAATCCATCGGCCAACGACAACCGGTAGGCGCGCCAGCCCGGCACCAGGCTCGCACACCAGCCGGCCGCGACCATCGCCCCGAGCAGACCCCAGGCCGCGCGCGGTGGCCAGCCCGTCTGCAAGGCGATGCCCCAATGCACGGCCACCCAATCGGCCGCGAGCGCCACCGCGGCCAGATGCGCCGCCAAACCGAACCCCACGCCGAGTGCCGTGACCCAGGCGCCTTCGGCGGCGAGCAGCCCGATGATGTGGCGCGCATCGGCACCCATGGCGCGCAACACCGCGAGTTCGCGGCGCCGTTCGGCCAGGCCGGCGAGCACGACCGCCACCAGGGCGGCCAGACTCACGAACGCGACCAGCACGCTCATGCCGAGCAGCGCGCGCTCGCCGACGCCGACCACATCCCAGAGTTCATCGAGCGCCACGCCGGGCAGGATGGCCATCAAAGCTTCGGTCGGATCGTCGTCGATGGCGCGCTGCAGGCGGAACACGCCCGCGCGCTGTTTGAGGCCGACCAGGCAGGCGGTCACGCGGCGCGGCGTCAGATCGGCGTGCGCGGCTTCCTCGGCCGAGACCTGCGCGCCCGGAATCACCGTGCCCGCCGCCCAATCGAGATGGATCGCTTCCATGCTCGCGAGGCTGATGTGGACCGAACGATCGACCGGGGTGCCGGTCGGCGCGAGCACGCCGACGACGACGAAAGGCTTGTCGGCATGGTCGTTGCCCGCGAGCGCGCCATCGCCATGGCTGAGCACGAGGCGCGCACCTTCGGACAAGCCGAGCGTGCGCGCGACTTCGGCGCCGAGCACCGCTTCATAGACGCCCGCGAAACGCCGCCCGCGCGCCAGGCGCAGGCCTTGATCGTCGCCGTAGCGGTAATGCGCGAAATAATCGTCGGTGGTGCCCACGACCGGAAAGCCGCGCAGGCTGTCGCCGAGCGCGATCGGCACCACCCAGGCCACCGCCGGGTCGCGCGCGATGCGTTCCACGCTCGCCCAGCGGATGTCGTTGGTCGCGTGGCCGATGCGGAACACCGCGTAAAGCAGCAATTGCACCGACCCGGTCCGCGCGCCGACGATCAGATCGGTCCCCGAGACCGTCTGCGCAAAATTCGCGCGCGCGTCGTGCCGCACGCGCTCGATGCTCAACAACAAAAAGGCCGACAAGGCGATCGACACCACGACCAACACGAGCACATCGCGCCGGTGCCAGGCGCTGCGTGCGGCCAGCCGCCACCAGGCGCTCATGCGGCCTCCGCGAGGGCTTGCAGCGCGGGCAGATCGACCACGCGATCGAAGTACCGCGCCAGACGGGTGTCATGGCTGACGAAAAGCACCGCCGAACCCGCCGCCGTGCAGGCGTCGATCAAGGCCTGCATGAAGACATCGCGCGCCGATTCGTCGAGCGCCGAGGTCGGTTCGTCGGCGATCACGAGCGGCGGTTGCCCGAGCAGCGCACGCGCCGCCGCCACGCGCTGTTGCTGGCCGACCGACAAGGCTTGCGCGCTGCGCCGGTCGAGCGTCTCGTCGAGGCCCAGAACACGCAACCAGCGCTGCGCCTCGCGCACCAACGCATGCGCATCGCCCGCCACACGCGCACGCCGCACGCGCGACAAGCGCATCGGCAACAGCACATTGTCGAGCACCGACAAATAAGGCAGCAGATTGAATTGCTGGAACAGGTAGCCGACCTGCTCGCCACGCCGCCGATCGCGCGCGGCGGCCGACAGACTGCGCCAATCGACACCATCGAGCGCGACGCTGCCGGCCCCGGCCACCAGCACGCCGGCCGCGAGGCCGAGCAGGGTGCTCTTGCCGCAACCGCTCGGCCCGCAGACGAAGACGCGTTCGCCACGCCGCACCTCGAACGACGGCACGCGCAGACTGTCGGCGGCATCGCCGCGCCAGCGATAGCGCACCGCATGAAAGCGCAGCAAGGCGTCCGCGCTCGTCATTGCAGCTCCAGACGGTCGTGCGCAGGATCGAGCGTGCGCTTGAACTGCCCGCGCGGCCCGGCGACCTGCACGTCGATGCGATGCAGATGCGGCCAGTCCTTGAACACCCCGACCTCGATCGTCGCCGCCCGGGCGGCATCGGCACAGGTGAACACATAATCGGCGTCGATGTCGGCGTGTTCGTCCGGCGCCTGTGCACCTGTTTTGGCTTCGTCTGTCTGCCGCAAGGCATCGGCATCGATCTGCACCTGGCTCGCGACGCATTGCGCGGCCGGATCGATGCGCCACCAGCGCGCGCCGTTCTGGAGTTGTTCGAGCGCGGCACGTGCCTGTGCGCGCTCGGCCGCGGTCCGCGGCGCATGCTCGAAGCCGAGCACATTGGCCATCGGCGTCTCCAGATGGAGGCTCACCTGCTTGGCTTCGATGGCGATGTCGATGCGCGCGACACCATGCACATGCGCATGTCCGGCCGCCGTGGCGTCAGCCATGCAAAGGCCCGCGCAGATCAGCGTCATGACCTGAACCCTGGAATTCATGCCCGTCTCCATGAGGGCGCCGGACATCGTCGCGGCGCGTTGCGAGCACCGGCCATGGTCCGCATGCTGCGGCGCTGGCGCTCGGAATGGCTACACGAAGGAACGAAGCGCGGGAGGATCGCGGCTGCAGGCCGCCGGCGCAGCACGGTCGCGCGCAACGGCAGGGGTGTTGCATGGAAGAGCAAACCGCAGATGCGTGGCGGTTGCCAACGGCAACGCGGTCGGCCGGGTCGCGACTGCGCAATGCGACAAAGCCGTGCATTGCGGGCAATCGCCGTCATCGGCCAGCAATGCACCGGCCGCATGGAAATGCTGGAAATGCGTGAGCGCATGCTGCCAAGCGCCGATCGGCGCTGTCCAGAACAGCGCCCAGGCCAAGCCCAAGCAGACGTAGCGCCAGCGCATGCGAGACCTCACCCGCGGCGCTCGTGCGCAACGGGTGAGCAACAGGAGATTACTTCTGGGCTTCGGTCGCGACCTGATAGGCCTTGAGATCGCCCTTCTTGCCGGCCGGCTTGATGGTGCCCGCCTTGATCGCCGGATACAGCCACGAAGTGGCGCGGGCGAGGATGACCTTGCGTGCGGAATCGTCGAGCTTGAGCTTCTTGAGTGCGCCGTCGACGATGTCGTTCATCGACTTCTTGCCGCTGCCGAGCACACCGAACCAGAACTCGCTGCCGGTCGCCGGCAGGCCCGAGGTGTTGCGCGGCCGGCCGGTCTTGCCGCCCTTGGCTGCCTTGGCGCCACGCTTGCCCAGACCCAGCAACGCGGCCGGCAATTTGACGCGCGACGGCACTTCGCCGGCCATCAAGGTACGCACTGCCGCCAAACCGGTTTCGAGCTGATCGAGGCGGGCCTTGGTCAACTCAATTTCTTGTTCAATTGCTTTTGCCGCGTGGTTGAGGGACTTCATAGAAACTCCAAAAATCAGTAAAGGCGGGCTAAACCTTACCTGAATTTGGACTAAGGCGTGCATATTTGACGGTAACCATCCCTACGGCATGGCTGTCGTCGCGCGCCGGCACGGCACGCTGTCGGCCTGATCGGGCGGGCGCGGCGCTACTGCATGACACCGTTGGCGAGCTTGAACCGGTGCGTTTCTTGCCCGGTGCTCAGAACGACTTCAGCCCCTTCGAACCGGGCGTCGTTGGCGAGCGCAGGCAACTCGACCGGCGCTTGTTCCTGACAGGCGTTCAGGTCGAAAGCCATGAAGCCGAATTGGGCTTCGCCACGGATCTTATAGACCGCGACGGCCCATGCACTGTCGGGCGACTGAAACACTTTTTGTACACGTACCTCGCCCAAAGCCACTTGTTTGAAGGCGTCGTTGCTGACGCGGTTGATCAGCGCGACCGAGGCGCGATCGGTGGCCAGGCGCAGCTTGCAGCCCCCCGCAGCGGTGCTGGGCGCCGCATTCATGCCAGGCACGGTGGGCGCAGTCCAGTTGGCGCCGACACCAGGCGCTGGTGAGTAGCCGGGTGCGCTACGCAAGACGGTAGTCGGGCTGCGCACGGTGGAATTGCCGTACGCATCGTTCGTGCCCGGCAGGCCGGACGATCCGTAGCCGCCCGCACCACTGCCGGGGTAAGCGCTGCCGCTGCCGGGATAGGCGCTGCCCGGATAAGCGCTGCCGCCCGGATAGGCCGAGGTGCCCGGATAGGTGGAAGGCGACGGCGAACCGGTCGACCCGGGATAACCGGTCGGATCGCCCGAGGCGCCGGGGTAGCCGGGGGTGGTCGGATAACTGGGCGTCGTGGGGTAGCTGGGTGTCGTTGGAGTGGCCGGATTGGTCGGCGTGCTCGGATAACCGGGGGTGGCCGGGGTGCTGGGCGTCGTCGGATAGCCCGGCGTGCCCGAAGACCCGGGCGTGGTCGGGTAACTCGGGGCGGGGTAGCTCGGCGTCGGATACGTGGGCGTGGCGGGCGTTTGCGCACCGGCGGCCACCGCGAGGCCAATCAGGCCGATCAGGCCGACCAGGACGCTCGCCCGCCAACGGCGCGGGCCGGTCATGAACACACGCATCAGGGGCGAACGGGTCTTGGGCATGTGGACTTCCCTTCGTCTTGAATTCAAGGCCCGACCGGGTCGGTCAGGAGCGGCAGCGGCAATTCCTGGACCACCGAAGGCGCGGACAACGGACTGGCCGGAATGTCGGCCCGCGGCGAGTTCATGTCCCAGCGCGGCGCATGCGCGGCGAGCGTTGCCGGATCGACCGCATACGCCTGCACACGCACCAAGGGCGCACCCGTCACGCGCACGGGCGCCATCCATTCGAGCAGCAGCCAGACGCCGGCTTGTCTGGCCTGCTCGGGAATGCGCACGGTGGCCCCCCAATTCGCGCGGCGGCGCACACGCGGACCCGCGAGGCGCAGGGCGATGTCGGCGCGCACGGTCGGATTGGCGTACGGGTCGTCATCGAAGGCGCTGAGCCGCAAGCGGCCGCCATCGTCGGGCGTGTTCAATTGCAGGCGATAGGCCTGGCCCGGCGCCATCGGCCATTGCAGCACGGCGTACCAGGCTTGCGGTTGCGCGGTCTGGCGCGCCAACGGGCCGCTGGCCGGCGCAAACCGCGCATAGACGGGCGCACCGTCGGCATCGAGCCAGCCGACCTCGGTGCCGCCCGGGTCGTACGGCTGGGCGTTGGCGGCCAGCGCGTGGCACAGGCCGAAGGCGAGGGCGGCGAAACAACGCCCGGCGAAGCGCGCGGCACGCACGCGCTTCAGTCCTGGCTCAGGCGCCGCGCGAGTTCGGCCACCGCGACCTCGATGCACGAGCGCAGCGCGCGGTCGATGCCTTCCTTGCGCGACGATTTCACATCGGCATCCACGTTGACCGGCAAGGTCTTGCCGCGCAACGAGGCGAGCGCCCCTGCGAGCCGGCCGACGCCGCTGACCGAGGTCGTGCTGGCTTCGATCGGTTTGACGACATTGACGGCCGCCACGAGCAAGCCATTGGCCGCATCGACGGCGCGCACATCGAGGCCGATCTGGTCGGACGCGCTGCCGGTGTTGATCGTCATGCCGCCGATGCCGACATTGCTGCCGCCGTCGGACGCGCCGATGTTGGCCTCGCTGACGACGACCTCGAACACATAATTGGCGCCCGCGATCTTTTGCGTGCCGGCGTCGCCGCTGGCCATGCCGCCGGCCTGCAATTGACGCTCGCGCATGATGCCTTCGTTGAGGCGCTGGCGTTCGGCGACTGCGAACGCGCCCGAATTGAGCAAGGCCGTCATGAACATTTCCTGCGCCGCCTTGACCTGCACCTCGGGCACCGCGCTGCGAAACTCGTAGATCGTCACGATCGGCTTGGGGCCTGCGGTGCGCGGCAATTTGCGCAATTGCTGCGCGCTGGCCGAGCGATCCACCTCGGCCGGCGTCTGGGCCTGGACCGACACTGCGGCCGTCGCGAACCAGACCCCACCAAGCACCGCCGCGAGCCCGCGCGCCCACTGGCGCCGCACCACCGGCGCACCCTGCACACGCCGCCCGATCACGCGCGACGCGCGCCCCATCCGCTTGTCCATGTAAACCTCTGCCTGGAGAAAATGCGAACCTCAGTTCGCGGCACTGGCGCTGACGTCGTCGCTCATCACCACGTTGCCGCGGTTGTCGGTCACTTCGATGCGCTGGAATCCGAGCGTGACTTCCTGCTGGACCGACGGCTCCGCACCCGGGGTCGCGGGCGCGGCGACGGTGCTGGCACCGAGCACGGTGGCATTGGTCAATTTGATGGTGGTCAGCAGCACCGGGCCGGTATCGCCGCGTGCGACGCTGCCGGGGTTGCCCCAGATCTGGACGATGACTTCGCTCAACACCTCGTTGGTGACGGCCGCGTTGAGCAACTGCACCGCCATCGGGCTGTTGTTCGCATGGCTGATGACGAACGGGTGGTACTGGCGCCTGCCGCTCACCCGGCCGGCGGCGTCATGCGGCACGACGAGTTCTTGTTGCAGGCGCGTGACGATCGTGGCGCCTTCGCGCCCTTTGGCAATGACCTCGCCTTTGAGCACGCCTTGGCGCGCGCCCTTGACCCAGGCGTAAAGGGTGTCGGCGGAAGCGGCGGGCGCCGCCGCGGCACAGGCGACGGCCAGAATCAACGCCGTCCAACGGGAAAGATGCGCTCGCTGCATGTCGGGATCTCCGGTGTCCGCGGCGTATGCCGCAACACGGAGTCTGCGCAGCGAGCGTTATCCGAGCGTTAGTCGCCGGCAAGGTGCGCCAGCAAGGCGCACCGGCATCGGAAAACGCTCAGGCGCGGCGTCCGGGCAGCATGCGCGCGAGCACGCCGTCTTTCAGGACATGGTGGTGGTACAAAGCCGCCGCCGCATGCAGGCCGACCAGGAAATAACCGAGGGTGGCGAGCACTTCATGCACTTCCTTGATCGCCCCGCCGAGTTCCTTGTTCTCGGGCAGCAGCGCGGGCAAGGGCAGGCCGAAGAACGCGGGCGGACGACCGCTCAAGGTGGTGAACAACATGCCCGTGATCGGCAGGCCGAACATGAGCACATACAAACCCAGATGCCCGAGCTGGGCGATCTTCTGCATCCAGGCCGGGCCGGGTTCGGGCGCGAGACGCGGGCCGGTGAATTTGGCGGCGAGCCGCACCACCAGCACCATGGCGCTCAGGATGCCCAGCGACATGTGCAAGCGCATCAGATTGGCGCGCATCGGATCGTCGCGGCCGAAGGCTTCGTGCGCGAGCACCGAGGCGTACAGCGCAACGAACAGCAACAGCGTGAACCAATGAAGGGCAATCTGCAGCGGGGTATAGCGTTGATTGGTGGAAGACATGGAAAAGCTCCGAGGGTGCATTGCACGAGACGCCATCGTGCCATGCGTCGCATGAATGCCGACTGAACACCGGCGCGCGGGGTGAATTTGCATTTGATCGCATGCGCGCCGACGATGAGCGCTTTCCTCCCTGTCCATCCGAGCACCGCCATGGCCAAAGACAAACCCCGCAAGAACCTCGGCAAGACCGAGTATTACGAGCGCCTGGAGCCGTTGCATCTCGAACTCAACGACATGGCGCGCTGGCTGCTCGCCACGGGCAAGCGGATCGCGATCGTGCTCGAAGGGCGCGACACCGCGGGCAAGGGCGGCGCCGCACATGCGATCAGCGAAACCCTGAATCCGCGTCAATGCCGGGTGGTGGCGCTCAACAAACCGAGCGACCGCGAGCGCGGCGAATGGTATTTCCAGCGTTATGTGCCGCATCTGCCGGCGGCCGGCGAGATCGTGATCTTCGACCGCAGCTGGTACAACCGCGCGGGCGTGGAACGTGTGATGGGTTTTTGCACCGAGGCCGAGACCGAGGCCTTCTTGCAGCAGGCGCCGCGCTTCGAACGTCTGCTCGTCGATGACGGCATTCTGCTGTTCAAGTATTGGCTGACGGTCGATCAGGCGCAGCAGGAAGCGCGCTTCGCCGAGCGCCAGGCCGATCCGCTCAAGCGCTGGAAACTATCGCCCATCGATGTGCAGGCGCGGCTGCGTTATGCCGATTACGGCCGCGCGCGCGATGCGATGCTCGAAGCCACGCATACCAAGCACGCGCCCTGGACGCTCGTGGATTTCAACGATCAGCGGCGCGGGCGCCTGACCCTCATCCGCCATCTGCTCGATCATCTGCCCGAGCGCGCGCCGGTGCCCGAGAGCAGACTCGTTTTCGATCCGCTCGCCGCGGCACCGTTGAAAGAGAAGTTCCGCGGACCGGTGAAGCCGATCCGGTCCGTGGATTGACGCGCCGTCAGTCCCTGCGCAGTTCCTTGGATTGCAACAACGCGTCCTGCATCTTCAACAACGCATCGAGCGCGGCGCGTTTTCCCGAGAGAGGGAAATCGTGCTTGAACTCGTCGAACTCGGCCAAGCCTTGACCGTTGACGGTGGCGGTGCTGACCAGATTGCCGCTCAGGTCCGTCACCTTGCACACCAGGGTGATGTCGAAGCGGGTCGGGGGCCAGGTGAACGGACTCGGCGAAGAAGAGTTCGTCGTGATCTCGGGCGTGATGATGTACTGCAGCGGCGGCGCGCCGGCGGCCTTCCTCGAAATTTTTCTCGGCGGCCTGATGGGCGACGGCGGCCTGGCCATGCCGGAGCAATATCCGCAGGTCAGCCCCGGCGATCTGGCAAAGTGGCGCGGAATGTCCTACCCGCAGCTGGCGTGCGAAATCCTGCGCCTGTTTGCCGATGACATCAATGCGGCGGATTTGAAGCGGATCGTTGAACGCAGTTATACGTCCGAGATCTTTCATTCTGCGGACATTACGCCGGTGCGCGAGCTGGAGCCGGGGCTGTTCATTGCCGGGCTTTCCAACGGGCCGACGCTGGCGTTCAAGGACGTTGCCATGCAACTGCTTGGCAACCTGTTCGAACATGCGCTGGCGAAAACGGGCGCCGAATTGAATATCCTCGGCGCGACCTCGGGCGACACCGGATCGGCGGCCGAATACGCGATGCGCGGCAAGAAGGGCATCCGCGTCTTCATGCTGTCGCCGCACCAGAAAATGAGCCCGTTCCAGACAGCGCAGATGTTTTCGCTGCAGGACGCCAACATCATCAACATCGCGGTGCGCGGCGTCTTTGACGACTGCCAGGACATCGTCAAGGCGGTGAGCAACGACGCGGCCTTCAAGGCGCGATACCGCATTGGCACGGTCAACTCGATCAACTGGGCACGCTTGCTGGCACAGGTGGTGTATTACTTCGCGGGCTATTTCCAGGTCAGTCAACACGACGCACAGCGCGTGAGCTTCACCGTGCCCAGCGGTAACTTCGGCAACGTGTGTGCAGGCCACGTGGCCCGCATGATGGGTTTGCCCATTGCGCAATTGGTGGTGGCGACCAACGAAAACGATGTGCTGGACGAATT
>CAXBRX010000083.1:0-10614 GCA_963977835.1 uncultured Derxia sp. | reverse complement strand
CAAGACGTCGTGCTGAGCTTCTGAGGACCAGCCCATGCTCAACATCATCAACAAATCCCCCAGCGAACGCGACGCGCTCGACAGTTGCCTGCGCACCATGAACGGCGGCGCCATGCTGCTCATCGAAGACGCGGTCTATGCCGCCACGCGCGGCAATGCCGCCGAAGCACGGCTGCGCGAGGCGATGACGCGCTGCAAGTTGTATGCGTTGCAACCCGATCTCGATGCGCGCGGCATGGGCGATCGTCTGCTCGACGGCGTGACCGCGGTCGATTACGCGGGCTTTGTCGACCTGGTGGCCGAACATCCGAATTGCCAGTCCTGGCTTTGAAGTCCAATCACAACTAAACCCCACCGGAGGAGACACATGGGCACCATCGATGTCGGCGGAAAAGCCGTCGAAACCGACGAAGAAGGCTATCTCGTCAATCTGAGCGACTGGACCGAAGACGTCGCCAAGCACATCGCGCAGACCGAGAACGTCGAACTGTCCGACCAGCACTGGGAGGTCGTGAACTTCCTGCGCAAGTACTACGACGAATATCAGATCGCGCCGGCCGTGCGGGTTCTGACCAAAGCCATCGGCAAGCAGCTCGGGCCGGAGAAGGGCAACAGCCAGTACCTGTACGAACTGTTCCCGTACGGCCCGGCCAAGCAGGCGTGCAAGATCGCCGGCCTGCCCAAGCCGACCGGCTGCGTCTGACCGTGTTGCGTCGGCGCGTGCCCTGTGCGGGCAGCGCGCCGGCCCTTCGTCGTTGCACCTTGATTCAGGCCCTCCCATGACGGCTGCGAGCTACGCTTTTGCCGCGGTGTTCTATCTCGCCTTCGCGATTCTCGTCGCGGGACTGGTGCGTGCCGTCGTCGCTTATGCGCGCACGCCCGCACCATTGAAGATTCCGACCACGCCCGCGCCGACCACCTCGATCGGCGTCGTGTTGCGCATGGCGCGCGAAGTCGCCTTGTTCGAAAGCCTGTTCAAATCCAATCTCTGGATCTGGATGTTCGGCTGGATGTTTCATGGCGCACTGGCCCTCGTGCTTGCGCGCCATCTGCGCTATGTCATCGATCCGGTCTGGGACGTGGTCGCCTTCGTCCAGCCATTCGGCACCTACGCCGGCTTCGCCATGGTGGTGGGCCTGGGCGGCCTGTGGGTGCGGCGCTTGTTCGTCGAGCGCATCCGCTACATCTCGACGCCGTCGGACCATCTGATGCTCGCGCTTTTGATCGCGATCGGGATGTCCGGTCTCGCGATGAAGTTCGTCGCGCATACCGACATCATCGCGGTGAAGGGCTTCTTCCGCGGCCTCATGCATGGGCAAGTGCTGCCTTTGCCGAGCGACGGGCTGCTTTATGCGCATCTCGGTCTGGTCGCGGCGCTGATGATCGTGTTTCCGTTCAGCAAGCTTTTGCATGCGCCGGGGGTGTTCTTCTCGCCCACGCGCAATCAGGTCGACGATCCGCGCGAGGCCAGGCATCTGGCGCCTTGGGCGGCGAAGCTGGAGGGCAAGTGATGCGCTCCATCGTTTGTGCTGCTCGCGATTCCTTGCTTTGCTTGGTGCCGACCTCGGTGCTGGGCGGCGGGCTGCAGGCGCTGGCGGCGCTTGCCGGGGTGGTCGGCGCAGTGCGCCGACTGCACTGCGATGCTCGCCCTCAGGGCGCGCCGCGGAACTCGCTGCGCTCACTGCGTTCGCTACGCTCAGACAACCGCGGCGAGTCAGAAATGGAAGCGCGCTGCGCGCGCCGCCCCGAGGCCTGCGCTTCTCGTCACCCCGGAAATCGCCACCAACGCCCGCAGCCCGCCGCCCAGCACAAGCGAGCACGCGAGGTGCAGGGGAAAGAGCAACAGCAACAACCGAAACTGCCCGCGCAACTACAGGCGGACGCACGGTCGCAACGCCTATCGCGGCGCACGGGCGTGTCGCCCTTGTCTGCGCCTGCGGCGGCCCCGGCCCGATCGCAAAGGGGTGCTCTGGGCGTGCGGTGCTGGCCTCGGTGGCGCCGAGCCGCGCAGGTCGTGCGGCCGCGCGCGCAGCGCGCTTCCATTTCATTCTCGGCGCAGTTGTCTGAGCGTAGCGAACGCAGTGAGCGCAGCGAGTTCTGCGCCGGGCCGCGCGAGCGAGTAGCGCAGGGCAGTCGGCACGCAGTGCCGACCGCAACCGTGGCCGGCGCCGTGCGCCCACAGCCCCCCTTTGCCGAACAACACAACGGCCATCGGCCAACACCCGCATCGCATTGCCACGGCCGCCGCCTCGCGCCGAGCATCGATGCGCGCGGCAGCGAGTAAACACCATGGCCGCCGACATCAAAGCCCCGCCGCTGCGCGAATACCCGAGCATCCCCGCCCTCGTGCCCGACGCGATGGCGCAATCGATGCCCTATGTCGCGAGCGACAAGATCCAGGAAGCGATCGGCTTTCCGGGCAAGCTCGAAGACGGCTGGGAGAACAAGGCCGTGGCCAAGCTCGGCGAGCTGGTGGGCAAGTACCGCTCGCTGCGTGTGTTCATGGATGCTTGCGTGCATTGCGGCGCGTGCTCCGACAAATGCCATTACTTCATCGGCACGCAAGACCCGAAGAACATGCCGGTCGCGCGCCAGGATTTGATGCGCAGCGTCTATCGCCGGTATTTCACGCCTGCGGGCAAATGGTTTCCAAAGCTGGTCGGCGCGCAGGACATGACGAAGGAAGTCCTCGACGATTGGTTCAAGTACTACCACCAATGTTCGGAATGCCGGCGCTGTTCGGTGTTCTGTCCTTACGGCATCGACACCGCCGAGGTCACGATGGCCGGGCGCGAGATTCTCGATGCGGTCGGCTACGGGCAGAAGTACAGCAACGAAATCATCGGCAAGGTCCATCGCATCGGCAACAACCTCGGGCTGCCGGGGCCGGCGCTCGAAGACACCTTGCTCGGCCTCGAAGAAGACGTGAAGGAAGAGACCGGCGCCGAGGTGCGTTATCCGCTCGATGTGAAGGGCGCCGAGGTGTTGCTCGTCACGCCGTCGGCCGACTTCTTCGCCGAGCCGCATGTGGAAAGCCTGATCGGGTACGGCAAAGTCTTCCATGCCGCGGGCATCAGTTGGACGTTGTCGTCCAAGGCGAGCGAGGCCGGCAATTTCGGGATGTTCATCGGCAATTACGATCAATTGCGCAAGATCGCGCTGCGCATCCGCGAGGCGGCGCTCGAACTCGGCGTCAAGCGCATCGTGGTCGGCGAATGCGGCCATGCCTGGCGCGTCGCCTACAGCTTCTGGAACACGCTGATCGGTGTGGGTGCTGGCGGCAAGGATCCCTTTGCGATCGAGCTGCAGCGCCAGCTCGATCATCGCCACAAACAGCCGACCCACATTTGCGAACTGACCTGGGATCTGATCCAGCGCGGCGCGCTCAAGTTCGACAAGGAAAAGAACGATCACCGCGTGATCACTTTCCACGACTCGTGCAACGTCGCGCGGGCTTCGCGCATGGGCAATGCGCCCGGCGGGCAGTTCGAGATTCCGCGCAACATCATCCGCGCGGTCGCCAACCATTACGTCGAGATGGCGCCCGAGACCACGCGCGAAAAAACGTTTTGTTGCGGTGGCGGTGGCGGTGTGCTCACCGACGAATTGCTCGACCTGCGCGTGAAGGGCGCATTGCCGCGCATGGAGGCTTTGCGCGCGGTGGCCGACGGCCAGGGCGTGAATTTCATGGCCACGATCTGCGCGATCTGCAAGGCGCAGTTCACGAAGGTCCTGCCTTACTACGGTTTCAAGATGAACATGGTCGGCGGCGTGCACCAGCTGGTGAGCACCGCCATTCGCCTCGGCGACCAATGAACGGAGACATCGCATGTCCACGACGCCAGAAAACATCGCACCGTTGACCTTCCGCCGCTACAAGGATGGCGACGACCGCGTCGAGTTGCGCGAGAAGATCTTTCAGGCCGGCCATACGCACAAATGCCCGACCTACATCCAATCGACGCCGCCGTGCCAGGGCAGTTGTCCGTCGGGCGAAGACATTCGCGGCTATCTGGCCATCGTGCGCCAAACCGAAAAGCCGCCGATGGGTGCCGACGGCAAGCCGACCATGCCCTGGCAGGAATATGCGTGGCGCCGGCTGACCCAGGCCAACCCGTTTCCTTCGGTGATGGGGCGGGTCTGCCCGGCACCGTGCGAGACCGGCTGCAATCGCAATGAAGTCGAAGACCATGTCGGCATCAACTCGGTCGAGCATTTTCTTGGCGAATACGCGATCGCCAACCGGCTCGCCTATGCAAAGCCCGCGACGCAGACCGGCAAGACCGTCGCGGTGATCGGCGGCGGGCCGGCGGGGCTGTCGTGCGCGTATCAACTCGCGCTCAAAGGCCATGCGGTCACGATCTTCGACGAGCATGAATTCCTCGGCGGCATGATGCGTTACGGCATCCCGGGTTTTCGCACGCCGCGCACGGTGCTCGATGCCGAGATCCAGCGCATCCTCGATCTGGGCGTACAGACGCGCATGAAATGCCGCGTCGGCACCGACATCACGATGGAACAGATCCGTCGCGACTTCGATGCAGTCTTCCTCGGCATGGGCGCGCAATCGGGCCGTGCGCTGCCGATCAAGGACAGCGATGCGCCCAATGTGGTGACCGCGACCGCCTTCTTGCGCGCCTTCAATGACGGCCGCCTGCAGCATGTGGGCAAGCGCGTCGTGGTGGTGGGCGGCGGCGATACCTCGATCGACGTGGCGACCGTTGCGCGCCGCCTGGGGCATATCGAACACGCGAAGCCGACGGACTTTGAAGAAGCGATCGGCGGGCGCATGGCGCACGACGTGGCCGAGGTGTCGGCCAAGCAAGGCTGCGAAGTCACGCTGACCTCGGTCTTCGCCATCGACAAGATGCAGGCCAACAAGCACGAGATCGAACAGGCGCAGGCCGAAGGCATCGCGATCCGCGGCGGCCTGGTGCCGGTGGGCATCGTGCGCAACCCCGATGGGCGCGCGGCCGCGCTGCGGGTGGCGCGTTGCGAAGCGAAGTTCGTCAGCGGCCGGCTCGAAATCAAGAACATCGAAGGCAGCGAGGAAGACATCGCCGCCGATCTGATCGTCTCGGCCATCGGCCAGGCGGTGGACTTCAACGGCCTCGAAGAATTCGACAGCGGCAAGGGCGCGGTCGCCACCGACAAGAATTACCAACTGGCCGGCAAGCCCGGCGTGTTCGCGGGCGGCGATGTGATCCGTCCGCATCTGCTCACCACCGCGATCGGCCATGGCGCGATCGCCGCCGAAGGACTCGACCGTTTTTTGCGCGGCGAAGACCTCGAAAAGCGCCCCAAGATCGATGTGCATGCGTTCGACTTGCAACGCAAGATGATCGAGAAGGGCTACACCTTCTCCGAGACCCACGAGCCCATCCACGGCACCAACACCAAGAATGTCGGCATCCACAATTTCGACAACCGCTCCGATCGGTATGTGATCCCGCACGAGGAATTGTTCCTCGGCCATTTCGCCTACACCCCGCGCAACAAGCGCCACATCACCACGCTCGATCGTGAATCGGCGCTCGGCAATTTCGAAGAGCGCCTCGACGCGCTCGACGAGAAGCAGGCGATCGACGAGGCCAAGCGCTGCATGAGTTGCGGCATGTGCTTCGAGTGCGACAACTGCGTGGTCTATTGCCCGCAGACGGCGGTGTTCCGCGTGCCCAAGAAAGAGCAGACGCTCGGCCGGTATGTGGCGACCGATTACGGCAAATGCATCGGCTGCCATATCTGTCACGACGTCTGTCCGACCGGCTACATCCAGATGGGGCTCGGCGAGTGAAGACGATGCGTGCGCGCCGTTTTGCCGTCGCCGCCACCGCCGCGATCATCGCGTGCGCGACGGCACTCGGCTTCGCCGCGCGCGCGGCGTCGCCGACTGCGGCAATGGCCACGCAAGCGCCGACCCCGGTCGCCACGCAATGCATTGCGCCGCCCGATCAAATCCGGCGCACGCATCCCGACTTGCTCAAACACCAACGCGATCTGACCGTGCGTCAGGGCATCCGCGGCGAGCCGGCCAGCCTCAAGGCCTGCATCGGCTGCCATGCCGCGCCCGAGTACCGGGAGGTCACGCGTGCGTTGACCGAACGCTTGCAACACGCGGGCGCGGTCATCGATCCATCGCGTTTCTCCGACGACCAGGGCGCCGCGTTCTGCCAGACCTGCCACGCCTACGCGGCGGTCAAGCTCGATTGCTTCGAATGCCATGCACGCACGGGTGGTTCAGGCATGCAATCGTCACAAGCATTCTTCAGCGGGCTCAAGCGATGAACGAGCGCGATACCCCGGCTTCTCCGTCGCGCCGCCAGGCTTTGGTTGCGGGCGCCGCACTCGCCGGTGTGGCCTTGGCGCCCGGCATTCGCCTGATCGACATCGGCCGTGCGCGCCCGGCGGGCGAGGCCGCTTCCAAGACCGTGCGCTGGGGCATGCTGATCGACACCGGCCGTTGCGCGAGCGATTGCTCGGCCTGCGTGAGCGCCTGCGAACAAGAGAACGGCCTCGCGTCCAAAGCGCAAGGCCCTTTGGCCGACGAACGCCAGCGGCCGCAATGGGTGCGCAAGATCGAGATCAAGGAAGTGCGCACCGGGCGCGCGCTGTCGCTGCCCATGATGTGCCAGCACTGCGCCGAACCGCCGTGCGTCGATGTCTGCCCGACCGGCGCTTCGTTCAAGCGCGCCGACGGCATCGTGCTCGTCGATCGGCATGCCTGCATCGGCTGCCGCTATTGCATGATGGCCTGCCCGTACAAGGCGCGTTCCTTCGTGCACGAGCCGCTCACTCAGCAAAAGCCCGAGGTGCCGCGCGGCAAAGGCTGCGTGGAAGGCTGCACGCTGTGCGTGCATCGCATCGACCAAGGCGGCACCCCCGCCTGCGTCGAGGCCTGCGCCGCGCAAGGCCATGGCGCCATCCTGTTCGGCGATCTCAACGATCCGAACAGCGAAATTTCGGCACGCATCCGCAGCGTGGCCACGGTGCAGGTGCGCGCCGATCTCAAGCTCGATCCGGGCGTGCGTTACCAGGGGCTGTGATCATGCAAGCGAACTCCTCCCGGCTCGAAACGCGTTACTTCTATGTGCTGCTCTGGCTCGGCGTGCTGGTCGTGGGCGCGGGGCTGGCTGCCGCGCATACGATGGAAACCTTCGGCCATGTCATCACCGGCATGAACAACCAGATCGTCTGGGGCATGCCGCATGTGTTTGCGATCTTCATGATCGTCGCGGCCTCGGGCGTGCTCAATGTCGCGTCGATCGGCTCGGTGTTCGGCAAGACGGTCTACAAGGCGCGCGCGCCGTTGTCGGGCTTGTTGTCGCTTGCCTTGCTCGCGGGCGGCCTGATGGTGCTGATGCTCGATCTCGGCCGGCCCGACCGGGTGCTGGTCGCGGCCACGCATTACAACTTCACCTCGGTGTTCGCCTGGAATGTGTTCTTGTATTCGGGCTTGTTCGCGATCGTCGGCGTGTATTTGTGGACGATGTTCGAGCGGCGTCTGAATCGCTATTCGAAGAAGGCCGGGCTCGCGGCCTTCGTCTGGCGCTTCGTGCTGACCACCGGCACCGGTTCCATCTTCGGCTTTCTGGTCGCGCGCCAGGCTTATCAATCGGCAGTGCTCGCGCCGATGTTCATCGTGCTCTCGTTCGGCTGGGGGCTCGCGGTGTTCCTGATCGTGCAATCGTCGATGTATGCCTGGAACGGTCGCACGCTGCCGGCGGAAATCCGGCGCCGCATGATGCGATTGCTCGGCGTGTTCATCGTCGGCGCCTTGTATTTCGTCGCGGTCTATCACCTGACCAATCTGTACTTCGCACGCCAAGGCGCGTTCGAGCGATTCATCCTCGTCGAAGGCGGCGTCTTCCCGTGGCTGTTCTGGGGCGGCTATGTGCTGCTCGGCAGCGCGCTGCCATACGGTTTGCTGCTGCTCGGCGGGGCGCGTTGCGCGCAGATCGCTTCGATGCTCGTCATCCTCGGCGGCTTGGCCTTGCTTTATGTGTTCATCATCGGCGGGCAAGCGTTTCCGCTCGATCTGTTTCCGGGCTACGCGGTGGCGAGCAGCTTCCACGATGGCGCCATCGAGCATTACGCGCCGACCTTGCCCGAAGTGCTGCTCGGCCTGGGCGGCATGGCACTGGCTTTCGTGCTGACCATCGTCGGCGTGCGCGTCTTCAATTTCTTGCCCGAAGACGATTTCGGACCGATTGCAGGTTCCGCCACTCTTTTGGACTAAGGCCATGGAAGAACATCCGTTCGCCCAATACATCCGCGCGCTTGGCAAAGGCCCGCAAGGCAAGCGCGAATTGACCGAAGACGAAGCCTGCGCCGCGATGACGATGATCCTCGCGGGCGAGGTCCAGCCGTTGCAACTCGGCGCCTTCCTCACGCTGATGCGCGTGAAGATCGAGACCGCGGCCGAGATCGCCGGACTCGCGCGCGCAGCGCGCGCTTCCATCGTGCCGCCCGACGGCGCGAGCGCGCGGCTCGATTGGTCGTCCTATGCGGGCAAGCGCCGGCAATTGCCGTGGTTCGTGCTTTCCGCGTTGACGCTCGCGGCGCACGGCATCCCGGTGCTCATGCACGGCACCGACGGTTATCAGCCCGACCGCATCTTCGTGCCCGATGCCTTGCGCGCGCTGGGGATCGCGCCGGCCGCCTCATTGGCCGAGGCCGCGCGCAGTGTCCAACGCACTGGCTTCGGTTTCATCTCGCTCGCGCATCTGCAACCGATGCTGCACGAGTTCATGGGCTTCAAGCCCATCCTCGGTCTGCGCTCACCCATCCATACCGTCGTTCGCCTGCTCAATCCTTTGCGCGCGCCGGCGATGATCCAAGGCGTCTTTCATCCGGGCTATCACGACATCCATCAAGACGCGGCGGTGCTGCTCGGCCAGCCGTGCGCCGCGGTCGTGAAGGGCGATGGCGGAGAAGCCGAACGCAATCCCGACAACCCGTGCCGCGTGAAATGGGCGATCGGCGGCGAACAATTCGAAGAAGACTGGCCCGCCATGTTCACGACGCGCCATGCCAAGGACGAATCGATGGATGTGGGCCGGCTCGCGGCGGTCTGGCATGGCCGCTCCCGCGACGAATACGGCGAAGCCGCGGTGATCGGCACCGCCGCGATTGCGCTCAAAGCCGTGGGCGAGGCCGACAGCATCGATGCCGCCCAGGCGCTCGCCGAAAAACTCTGGACCACGCGCCCGATGGCGTGGTTGAAGGCGGCCTGAGATGCACGCGCCGCGGCTCCTCGTCTCCGCCGCACACAAGTCGTCGGGCAAGACGACGCTTACGCTCGGCCTGTGCGCCGCACTGGCCGAGCGCGGCCTCGCGGTGCAGCCGTTCAAGAAAGGGCCCGATTACATCGACCCGATGTGGCTCGCCCAGGCCAGCGGCCGGCCGTGCTACAACCTCGACCCGCATTTGATGGCCGGGCGCGAAATCGACACTTTGTTCGATCGCGCGGCGGCGGGTGCCGACATCAGCATCGTCGAAGGCAACAAAGGCCTGTACGACGGCCTTGCGCTCGATGGCAGCAACAGCAATGCGGCGCTCGCTTGCCAACTCGGTCTGCCGGTGGTGCTCGTCATTGATGCGCGCGGCATGACGCGCGGCATCGCGCCCTTGATCCTCGGCTATCAAGCCTTCGAGCCGCGGCTGCGCATCGCGGGTGTCATCCTCAACAAGCTCGGCGGCAGCCGGCACGAAGCCAAGCTGCGCGCCGTCATCGAGCATTACACCGATGTGCGCGTGCTCGGCGCGGTGCAATCGGACCCGCGGCTCGAAATCGCCGAACGGCATCTGGGTCTGGTTCCGAGCAACGAGGCCGACGCGGCGCATGCGCATGTCGCCACGATCCGCAACATCGTCGCGAGCCAGGTCGATCTGGATGCGGTGCTGGCGGTCGCCCATGAGGCGCAGCCGCGCAACATCGCCGCGGCGCCAAGCACGCGGCCGCGCCGTGGCGCCGCTTTGCGCATCGGCATCGCGCTCGATCGCGCCTTCGGCTTTTACTATCCCGACGATCTCGAGGCCTTGCGCGCGGCCGGTGCGACCCTGGTGCCGATCGACACCTTGCATGACACCGCCTTGCCCGCGCTCGATGGTCTCTTCCTCGGCGGCGGCTTCCCCGAAATGCTGGCGCCCGCGCTCGCGGCCAATCAGGCCTTGCGCGAGGCTTTGCGTCACGCGATCGTCGATGGACTGCCCACCTACGCCGAATGCGGCGGCCTCATGTATCTCGCACGCAGCCTGACCGTGGACGGCGTGCGCCATCCGATGGTGGGCGTGATTCCAGGCGATGTGCGCATGCAGGCCAGGCCGGTCGGGCGGGGCTATGTCGAACTCGCCGCGACCGGCGATGCGCCATGGTCGCCATTTGCGACCGAAGCGACGCGGCTGCGCGCGCATGAATTTCATTATTCGAGTCTGGACAACCTCGACCCAAGCCTGCGCTATGCCTACCGCGTGACGCGCGGGCATGGCATCGATGGCGAGCACGACGGCGTGTTGATGCACAAGCTGCTCGCGTCTTACACGCATTTGCGCAATGTCGGCGATTGCCGTTGGGCCGAGCGCTTCGTCGCCTTCGTGCGCACCGAGCGCGATGCC
>CAXBRX010000082.1:0-10658 GCA_963977835.1 uncultured Derxia sp. | reverse complement strand
CATGCGACTTTTGCACACCATGCTGCGCGTGGGCGACCTGCAACGCTCGATCGATTTCTACACCCGTGTGCTCGGCATGAAGCTGTTGCGCACGACCGACCGACCCGAACAGCAATACTCGCTCGCCTTCGTGGGCTACGGCGACGAAAGCGCGCACAGCGTGATCGAGCTGACCTACAACTACGGCGTGACGCAATACGAACTCGGCACCGCCTTCGGCCATCTGGCCATCGAGGTGCCCGACGCTGCCGCGACCTGCGCGGCGGTCAAGGCCGCGGGCGGCACCGTCACGCGCGAAGCCGGTCCGGTCAAGGGCGGCACGACCGTCATCGCCTTCGTGCAAGACCCCGACGGCTACAAGATCGAATTCATCGAGCGCGGCACACTCTGAGCGCCGCGCGCGGGCCATGACCGATCCCGCCGACGAACTCGAACGCCATGCCGCGGCGGCGCGCGCCGCGCGCCTGGCCGTGCAGGAACAAGCCGAGGCCGTGCACCGGCGCATGCAACAGGCCGCGCATTACTTCAGCGAATTTGCGACGCAGATGAACATCATCGCGCCGCGCGCGCGCCAGACCATGGAACTCACCGGGCTGATGCGCTTTCCCGATCTGGTGATCCGCGATCTGTTCGTCGAGGAGCGCACGCGTTCGCCGGCCGATCTGGGGGCGACGCTCGCGGGGTCGTTGGCAGCGCCTTACGAGTACGTGCTGCTGTCCTTTCATTACGCGGGGCCGCGCAAGCAACGCATCGAACGCGTGCTCGCGCCCGAGATCGAACGCCTCGAAGAACAACTCGCCCAGCACCGCGTGCGCTATGAGCTCAACTATGTGCGCAATGCGCGCGCCCAGATCGAGCGCGCGGTGTTCGACATCGAAAGCGACATCAGCGCGGGCGTGAAATTCATCCCCGATTACGACCGCGCGCGGGTGCGCATCGCTTTGCGCAACATCGATCGTCTTTCCACTTGGGATGTGGCGGTGCCGATCACGGCGATGAACCTGCCCTTGTACGAAGAACTCGCGCGCTGTGTGCTCGGCCAGCCCAATGAATTCCGGCGCATGGCCTTGGGCGAACGGCCCGCGCCGCCGGGTGCACCGGCGGCCACGGCCAAAGACTGAGCACCCGCGCACTGCGCGCATTGAGCGCACGCGTACGGACCGCTTTGCACCGCGTCGCACCTCTGCGTCGCGCCGATGCGCCCGCGCCCGGTGCGCGCTCGTACCTGCTCGAACATTGCCTGCAGTTTGCACTTCGCCGTACGGCAAACCGGCCCTTGCCTTGCGTGGCATGCGGCTTGCGCTTGCAGCAAGGTCCGTCCGGAGTCTTGCTGCCATGTTCACCACCACCAACGTTTCGTCGGTCCGCTTTCTTGCCCGTGCAACGCGCGCGGGGCGCGGCCTGGTCCTGGCCTGCCTGGTCTGCGCCGCCAGCACGGCGCAAGCCCGCACGGCCATCGATCTGATCGGCCATCGCATCGACGTGCCGGCCGAAGTGCAACGCGTGGGCACGCCCGGGATTTCGATGGCGTCTCTCATCGTGGTGCTCGGCGGACCGGCCAAACTCGTGGCGGCCACGCCCGAGGTGCGCGACAACCCGTGGCTGCGCCGCATCGCCCCCGTGCTGGCCCAGGTGCCGGTGCCGTTCACGCGGCCGGCGGGCGTCAACCCTGAGAGCCTGCTCGCCTTGCGGCCCGAACTCGTCACGCTCTGGTTCGGCAACGCGCCCACGGCGGCGCGCATCGAAGCCCTCGGGATTCCGGTCTTCACGCTCGGCTACACCACGCCCGATGAAATGCGCCAGACAGTGCGTCTGCTCGGCCGCGCGATGGGCCCGATGGAAGCCGAGCGCGCCGAACTCTTCGTGCGCTATTACGACGACAACCTCGCGCGCGTGGCGCAAGGGCTCGCGGGCCTGCCGCCGGCCGAACGTCCGCGCGTCTATTACGCCTCGCTCGATCCGCTCTTGACCGAAGGCAGCGCGTCGATGATCGATGCCTGGATCACGCATGCGGGCGGCATCAACACCGCGGCGCGCGCGGGCCTCAAGGGCGACGGCCATGTGCAGCTCGAAGATGTGCTGGCCTGGAATCCGCAGATCATCGTGACGCTCGACACCGCGCAACGCGACGCCATCCTCGCCGATGCGCGCTGGCAGCACGTGGACGCGGTGCGCAACCACCGGGTGCTGGTCAATCCGCGCGGCGTGAATGCCTGGTGCACACGCGCGACCGAAGCCGCGCTGCAAGTGCTTTGGGCGGCCAAGACCTTGCATCCCAAACGCTTCGCGTCGATCGACATGGCGGCCGAAACGCGGCGCTTTTATCGCCTGTTCTATCACTACGAACTCAATGACGACGAAGTCGCGCGCGTGCTCGCGGGACTGCCGCCGCCGCGCTAGATGCTGCGCTTCTAGCCGCGCCGCGCCGCGGCCACCGCGTTGGCGAATTCGACCCAGGCCGCGACCGGAATGTCTTCGGCGCGGCGGGTCAGATCGATGCAATCGATCGGGCCACCGAGTTCCTTGACGTAAGCGCCGAGGGTATTGCGCAGCATCTTGCGCCGTTGCGAAAAACCGGCCGCGACCACTTCGGCGAACAGCTTGTGATCGCGCGCGCCGAGGTCGGCCGCGGGGCGCGGCTGCATGCGCACCACCGCCGAATGCACCTTGGGCGGCGGATCGAAGGCTTCGGGCGGCACATCGAGCACGGCTTCCATCGCGTAGCGGTATTGCAGCATCACCGACAGGCGGCTGAAATCGCTCGAGCCGGGCTCGGCGATCATGCGCTCGACCACTTCGCGCTGAAGCATGAAATGCTGATCGACGATGCGCTCGGCATGGTCGACGAGGTGGAACAAGAGCGGGCTCGAAATGTTGTAGGGCAGATTGCCGACCACGCGCAACGGTCCGCCGGCGGTGTCGGCCAAGGCGCTGAAATCTACATCGAGCACATCGCCCGCATGGATGCGCAATTGTTCGGGCGTGAAATCGCGCTGCAGGCGCGCGACCAGATCGCGGTCGATCTCGATGACCTGCAAGGGCAAGGACGATGCGTCCATGCGCGCGAGCAACGCGCGCGTGAGCGCGGCGAGCCCCGGGCCGATTTCGACAAGGTGATCGCCGGCCTGCGGCGCGACCGCGTCGGCGATCGCATCGACGACCGACAGATCGACCAGGAAGTTCTGCCCGAAGCGTTTGCGGGCGCGGTGTTGGGCAGGCATGGGGCGGTGTCTGGGCTCAGTGCGTGAGGTCGGGCGCGCCGACCAGCGCGCGCGCCAGCGCGATCGCCTCGACCAGGCTGCCGCAATCGGCGCGCCCGCTGCCGGCCAGATCGAGCGCGGTGCCATGGTCGACCGAGGTGCGCACGATGGGCAGGCCGAGCGTCACATTCACGCCGGCGCCGAAGCTCGCAAACTTGAGCACCGGCAGGCCTTGGTCGTGATACATGGCGAGCACGCAATCGATGTCGGCGAGCAGGCGCGGCTGGAACAAGGTGTCGGCGGGGTACGGGCCGCGCGCTTCGATGCCGAGCGCGCGTACGCGTTCGAGCGCCGGGGCGATGAGGTCGCGTTCCTCGGTACCCAGATGCCCGCCTTCGCCCGCATGCGGGTTGAGGCCGGTGACGGCGATGCGCGGCTGGGCGATGCGGAATTTGGTGCGCAGATCGTGCTCGATGATGACCAGCGTCTGGACCAGGCCGTCGATGCTCAAGGCATCGGGCACGGCGCGCAACGGCAGATGGGTGGTGGCGAGCGCCACGCGCAGCACGCGCGCGGTGATCGAGGCGCCCGCGGTCAGCATCATGACCACGCGCTCCACGTTGCAACGCGCGGCCAGGTATTCGGTATGGCCGGTGAAGGGCGTGCCGGCATCGTTGATGACGCCCTTGTGCACCGGCGCGGTCACGATCGCGGCGTAACGGCCGGCGCGTGCGCCGTCGATGGCTTCGTCGAGCATGGCGAGCACATGCGCGGCATTGCGCACATCGAGCCGGCCGGCCACGACCGGCGACTCGACCACGATGTCATGGATGGGCACGCCTTGCGCGCCGAACACTTGGCCCGCGCCCACGCCATGCGCGGCGCGTTCGAGCACCGTGCGCGCGCCGATCACGATGAATTCGTGCGGATCGGCGCCCTGGGCAATCCATTGCGCGAGCGCCGCCGCGGTGATCTCGGGCCCGATGCCGGCCGGCTCACCGGCGGTGATCGCAATGGGCGGTTTCATGCGCGTGCTTGCGCGGCTCAGTTCGCGGCGGCGTCCAGACGCAGCTCGACATAGGCGCGGTCGCGCAGCTCGCGCACCCAGTTCGAATAGGCTTCGTCGGATTTGCGATCGCGCACCGCGTTGCGCGCGTACTGGCGCATGCGCTCGGGGCCGACATCGGTGGTCTTGCGTTCGAGCACTTGAATGAGATGCCAGCCGAATTGCGATTGCACCGGATCGCTGACGGCGCCGATCGGCAGCGCGTTCATCGCGCGCTCGAATTCGGGCACGGTGTCACCGGGGTAGATCCAGCCCAGATCGCCGCCTTGCGACGCGCTGCCGTCGCGCGAGTATTTCTTGGCGAGGTCGGCGAAATCGGCGGCCTTGGCTTCGATCTCGCGCTTGTACTCGGCCAACCGGCGCTGGGCTTCGGCATCGGTCAGGCCGTTTTCGCCCGAGCGCAGCAGGATGTGGCGGACCTTGGTCTGGGTCGTGGTCTGGGCGATGCCGGGTTGATCGTTGCGGCGCCCGAGCAGCTTGAGGATGTGAAAGCCCGCGCCGCTGCGCAACAAGCTGGGCGTGATTTCGCCATCTTTCAGCGGACGCACCGCATCGACGAACAATTGCGGATAGCGGTCGAGCTTGCGCCAGCCCATTTCACCGCCGCGGGTGGCTTCGAAACCATCGGAGAAGCCCGCCGCGACACGGCCGAAATCGGCGCCGCCTTGCACCTGGGCCAGCGCCTGCTGCGCGCGCTGGCGGCGTTGTTCGATG
This sequence comes from uncultured Derxia sp., assembly GCA_963977835.1. Classification (GTDB taxonomy): domain Bacteria; phylum Pseudomonadota; class Gammaproteobacteria; order Burkholderiales; family Burkholderiaceae_E; genus CAXBRX01. Next base: position 5,678 of record CAXBRX010000082.1, on the reverse strand, counting down.
ACTTCGGGCGTCGCGCCATCGGGCACGCGCACCAGAATCTGCGCGATGTTGGCCTCGGCAGCGCTTTCATTGTTCTTTTGTTCGCGCAGGAATTCGTCGATCTCGGCGTCGGTCACCTGGATCTGCGATTCGACCTCGCGCTCGCGAATGCGCGACAACATGATTTCTTCGCGGATTTCTTCGCGGAACCGGCTGAAGGCGATGCCGTCCTTTTCGAGCCGGTCGCGCATCTGCTGCATGTTGACCTTGTTCTGCTCGGCGATGCGCGCGAGCGCGCGGTCGAGCATCACATCGTCGACGCGGATGCCGTTTTCCTTCGCGTATTGGATCTGGGTGCGATCGACGATCATGCGTTCGAGCACCTGCTTTTCGAGCACGTCGCGCGCGGGCGGCGTGATGTTCTGCTGGCGCAATTGGCGCTCGACCTGGGCCATGCGCGTATTGAGTTCATTGCGCGTGATGACCTCGTCGTTGACCACCGCGACGATGGCATCGAGCGACCGCGCACGGTCTTGCGCATGCACGGGCAGCCAGACCAGGCATGCGAGCAGTGCCGCGACGAAAGAGTTGAAACCGTGCTTCATGTCTGCCTTTCTGAACGGCGCGCGTTGCGCCGTCGTTGGGATTCACTCGTATTGTACGAAGCGCGAAACCGCGCCGGGCGCAGGGTTGATGGTCTGATACCCGGAGATGCTCCGGCGCAAGGCGTCGAGCGGGCTCGACCCCACGCTCGCAAACCCGTTGAGTTCGAGCTGGAAGAAGAACGACGTGCTCGCGGTGTTGGTCGCCGTCACATAGCGCTGCGCCACCAGGCGGAACACCCAGCAACCGCCATCGTATTCGATGCCGGCCAGGCCTTCGACCAGGCGCCGGTCGAAAGTCGAATAATTGATGCGCCCGACGCCATACCAGTTGCGCGCCACCCGCCATTGGCCCGAGACGTCGTATTGCTCGAGCTGGTCGCGGATGAAGCGGTAGGTGAAGCCGAACACCTTGCCGCGTTCGGGCGTCCAGCGCATGCCCACGCTCGATTTGCCGGTGCGGTTGGTCGCCGCGTCGTATTGCAGCAGCAGGTCGGCCGACAAGGTGTCGCTGATTTCGCCGCCGATGCCGGCGAGCACATCGGACTTGCTCGCCGTCGACACGGTGCTGGTGTCGAGCCCGACGCGCTGGTCGTCGAAATAAAAGCGTTGGCCGAGCACCGCGCGCAGGCGTTCGAGGCCGGTCTGCGGATCGATGAGGCGCGAAGACACCGCGGCCGTCAATTGATTGGCGTCGGAAATGCGGTCCTGCCCCGAATACCGGTTTTCGGAAAACAACTGCGCGAAATTGAAATCGGCGAGGCTGGTATCGAACAAAGGCGCGCCGTTCTGGTCGCGATAGGGCGTGTAGACGTAATACAGCCGCGGTTCGAGCGTCTGCAGCAGATCGGTGCCGAAGAAATGCGCGGTGCGCTCGAAAGTCAGGCCCGAATCGATCGAATAGGTCGGGATCGCGCGGCTGAAGTTCTTGTCGAGCAAAGAACCCGCGGTGATGCGCGACGAATCGAGATCGTATTTGGCAAAGTTGTACGACACCCGCGGCGTGAGGTAGCCGCCCGGCCGGATGATCGGATAACTGAGCGACGGCGTGAGCACGACGCGCTGGCCGGTCACCTCGGTCGGGTGGGTGAAGCGCGTGGCCTCGGTGCCCAGCGTCAGATCGAAGCCGTTGCGGTCGTACCGATAGGCGTTGAGCGTGATCTGAGGTTCGCGCTCGTAGGGAATCGGCAACGGCGACTCGGGGTCTTGCAACACCTGAAACTTCTGCACCCGCGCCTGCAGGTTCCAGAACGCGGCGCCGTAGGTGATGCCGCCTTCTTGCGTGAGCTGCCGGTTCGACACTGCGACGATGGTGCGCGAAAAATCCGACACATAGTCGTCGTCGGACACCCGGTCGATGTTCCAGTAGCTGCCCCAGCCGCTGCCCAGGGATTGCGCATGATTGGCGCCGAAAGACCAGCGGCGCGTGCCGGTCTGCTGGTCTTTGTCGAGGTATTCGGCGCGGATGTTGCCGCGGTAATCCTGGCCCAGATAGCGGAACTCGTTGATGAGCTGCAGCCCGCGCTTGGTCATGTAATGCGGGGTCAGGGTGTCGTCGCGGTTGGGCGCGATGGCGAAGTAATACGGCGCAAAAAACTCGGGGCCACGCGAGGTGTTGACGCCGAAGCCGGGCGTGAGAAAGCCCGATTTGGCCCGGTCGCCGACCGGAAAGGTGATGTAAGGCGTGGCGAGGATGGGCACGCCCTGGAACACGACCGTGGCGCCGCGCGCCTCGCCGGTCTGGTCGGCGCTGTCGATGGTGAGTTCGCGCGCCCGCACGAACCAGCTGTTGTTGCCGATCGGGCAGGTCGAATACTTGGCCTCGGTCATGCGCACCACGTCATTGCCTTCGAATTGCGTGGTATCGGCCGAGCCGTGGCCTTGGGTCGCATTGACGTAGAACTCGCCGGTGCCGAGCGCGCCGCGCTCGGAATCGAGCTCGTAATGCAAGGTCGGGCCGGTGTAATGGCCGCCGCTGGTCTGCAGACGCACATTGCCGTCGGCGTCCAGGGTGTCTTCGACCTGCTGGAAATTGATGCGGTCGGCGCGCAGCAGCAAGGTGCCGCGCCGGACTTCGGCATTGCCTTCGATCAGGGTGTCGCGGTCGGTCGTGCCTTCCATGCGGTCGCCGCGCATGAACACCGGCACCCGGTCGTCGGTGTCGGTCGGACGCGGCAGCAGCTCGCGTTGCAGGCGCAAGCCGAGCGCCTCGTCGGCACGCGCGGGGGTCGCGAACGCGCCGAAAGCGGCTACCAGGGCAAGCACCAGAGGGCGCAAAGACGCGCTGAAATTTGAGGTCGTCGGCATCGAATCCCACCCAACACGCGAGGCCTTCAGGGCCAGTCAGCACGGCGGTGCTGCAGCGGGGCTCGTTTTGGGGCGCGCTATTATAGGTCGCTCCTGCCGCCTTCTTGCGCGCCCTTGCGAGCTGTCACGCATGTTTGCTTCCGCATCGAATTCGCCCGACTCTGCAACCAACGCTCACCCGCGCGACCTCGCCCTGCGCGATTGGATCGCCGCCCAGGCGTCAGCCTTCGGCCTGCTGCCGCAAACCCTGGCCAGCGCCTCGGCCGACGCGAGCTTCCGGCGCTACCTGCGCATCGCCCGCGCCGACGGCAGCACCCTGGTCGTGATGGACGCCCCGCCCGGCCTCGAAGACCTCGGGCCTTTCCTGCATGTGCGCGACGCTTTCGCGGCCTGCGGGGTGCGGGTGCCGGCCATCATCCATGCCGACCGCACGGCGGGTTTCGTCCTGCTCGAAGACTTCGGCAATACGCATTTCCTGGCCGCGCTCGATGCGAACACCGCGCCGCGCCTGTACGCAAGCGCGACCGAAACCCTGGTGCGCCTGCAGGCCGGCACCCAGCCCGGCGTGCTGCCGCCGTACGACGAAGCCTTGCTGCGGCGTGAGCTCGAATTGTTCCGCGAATGGTATTGCGGCAAGCATCTGGGCGTGACGCTGACCGAGCGCCAGCACAAGATGCTCGACCAATGCTTCGCCGCGCTGATCGCCAACAATCTGGCGCAGCCCCAGGTCTATGTGCACCGCGACTACCATTCGCGCAACCTGATGCTGCTCGGCGATCCGGCCGGCAGCGGCGACATCGGCCCCGGCGTGCTCGATTTCCAGGACGCGGTGCTCGGCCCCATCACCTACGATCTGGTGTCTTTGCTGCGCGATGCCTACATCGCCTGGGAGGAAGATCAGGTCATCGACTGGGCCGCGCGTTATTGGCAACAGGCGCGCAAGGCCGGGTTGCCGGTCGATCCCGATTTCGGGAATTTCTATCGCGATTTCGAATGGATGGGCCTGCAGCGCCATCTGAAAGTGCTCGGCATCTTTGCGCGGCTCAAGCATCGCGACGGCAAGGACGGCTACCTGAAAGACATGCCCCTGGTGCTGCACTACACGCGCAAATGCGCCGAGCGTTACAACGCCTTTGCGGGCTTGGTCGATCTGCTCGATGCGCTCGAAGGCAACGCGGCACAGGTCGGCTACACCTTCTGACCATGCGCGCCCTCATCCTCGCGGCCGGCCGCGGCGAACGCATGCGGCCCTTGACCGACGTCACGCCCAAGCCTTTGCTGATGCTGGCCGGCAAGCCGTTGATCGTCTGGCAGATCGAACGCCTCAAGCGCGCGGGCGTGCATGAGTTCGTCATCAACGCTGCCTGGCTGGCCGAAGTGCTGCGCACCGCGCTCGGCGATGGCAGCGCCTTCGGCGTGCGCATCGATTGGTCGATCGAACCGCCCGAAGCCTATGAAACCGGCGGCGGCATCGCCACTGCCTTGCCCTTGCTGACGCGCGATGCGCCCGAGCAGCCATTTGCCGTCGTCAGCGCCGACATTTACACCGAGTTCGATTACGCGCATCTGCCCGCCGCGGCGCAACGCATCGCGGCCGATCCGCAACGCACTTGCGCGCATTTCGTGCTCGTCGACAATCCGCCCCATCATCCGGGCGGCGACATGGCGCTCGACCACGGCCGCATCCGCCGCACCGGCAGCTTGCTCAATTACGGCAACATCGGCGTGTTCCATCCGGCGCTGTTCGCCAACGAACCGAGCGCGCAACGCTGGAAGCTGTTTCCGTGGGCCTATGCCTTCGTCGATGCCGACCGCGTGAGCGGCGAGCATTTCCGCGGCGCGTGGCACAACCTGGGCACGCCCGAACAATTGCGCGCGCTCGACGCCGAGCTTGCCGCGAGGACCCTGCCATGAACGATCTGAGCCAATACCGTGCGCGCCGTGCCGCACTCGCGCAAGCCATGCGCGAACGCGGCGGCGGTGTCGCCATCGTGCCGACCGCGCCCGAAGTCCTGCGCAACCACGACAACGAATACGACTACCGGCCCGACAGCTATTTTTGGTACCTGAGCGGATTCACCGAACCCGAAGCCGTCCTGGTGCTGATCGCCGATGCCCAGACCACGCGCAGCGTGTTGTTCTGCCGCGCGAAAGACATCGAACGCGAAATCTGGGACGGTTACCGCCTCGGCCCCGATGCCGCGGTGGCCGCGCTCGACCTCGACGCCGCGCATCCGATCGCGACCATCGACACCGAATTGCCCAAGCTGCTCGCCAACCAGCCGGCGGTGTTCTGCCCGCTGGCGCAAGGCGGGCCGTTCGAGGCGCAATTGCAGCGCTGGATGACGAGTGTGCGGGCGCAGGCGCGCATCGGCGTCCAGGCGCCGGCCGCCACGCATGATGTGCTCGCCTTGCTCGACGAAATGCGGCTCATCAAAGACGCGCAGGAAATCGACACCATGCGCCGCGCGGCGCGCATCTCGGCCGACGCGCACCGGCGTGCCATGCATGCGACGCAGCCTGGGCGCCATGAATACGAAATCGAAGCCGAGCTGCTGTATGAATTCCGCCGCCGTGGCGCGCAATCGCCGGCCTATGGGTCGATCGTGGCCGGCGGCGCGCATGCCTGCGTGCTGCATTACCGCGCCAACGATGGACTGCTGGCCGACGGCCAATTGCTGCTCATCGATGCAGGCTGCGAGCTCGACGGCTACGCGTCCGACATCACGCGCACCTTCCCGGTCAATGGCCGGTTCTCGAAGGCGCAGCGCGCGGTCTATGAAATCGTCC
>CAXBRX010000081.1:0-10877 GCA_963977835.1 uncultured Derxia sp. | reverse complement strand
TTCGCGGTGATGGGCATCTTCGACTCGCACCCCGATCTCGTGGGCCAGCGACTGAGCGCCGGCGACGGTGCGACGCAGGTGCGGCCCATGGCGGACCTCGAGTCGGTCGTCGCGCGCGAGGGCGCCCACATCGGGGTCATCGCCACCCCGGCCGCTGCCGCGCAGGACGTGTGCGACCGCCTCGTCTCGGCGGGGATCCGCAGCATCCTCAACTTCGCACCCGTCGTCCTCACGACTCCGGAGGATGTCGAGGTCCGCAAGGTGGACCTTGCCGTCGAACTGCAGATTCTCGCCTTCCACGAGCAGCGTCGACTCGACGATGCGCTCGCGGATCGCTTTCCGCTCATCGTGTGCCTCCCGTCCTTCGCGGAGCTCTCCTCCCCGGATCGTCTCGCAGTAATCAGGAAAACGCTTGAACCCGTTAGCCCGGACACCGCCCGGGAGCTGCGCGACCGCATCGCGGCCCGGTTCGGTACGGCCGCGCGCCTGCGCCGCGCCTCTTTGCATTGACGCGACCATGACCGATTCCGCGCAGGCGCCGCAAGAAGAAAACTTCATCTCGCATTTGATCGAGCTGCGTTCGCGGCTCGTGAAGGCGGCGCTGGCCATCGTGCTCGCCACGCTGGCCCTGGCGCCGTTCATGAAGCAGATCTTCGATTACCTGTCGCTGCCCTTGCTGCGCGCATTGCCACCCGGCACCCATCTGCTGTCCACCGGCGTGGTGGCGCCTTTCGTGGTGCCGCTCAAAGTGACCTTGCTGGTGGGCTTTCTGATCGCCCTGCCCTATGTGCTCTACCAGATCTGGGCCTTCGTCGCGCCGGGGCTGTATCAGCACGAACGGCGGTTTGCCCTGCCCATCCTGGTGTCGAGTTTCGTGCTGTTCCTGGTCGGCATGGCGTTTTGCTACTTCTTCGTGTTCGGCGTGGTGTTCCGCGCCGTGATGAGTTTCGCGCCCGAATCGGTCCAGGTGGCGCCCGACATCGAAGCCTATTTCAGCTTCGTGCTCGGGATGTTCTTCGCCTTCGGCGTGACCTTCGAAGTGCCGGTGGTGGTGGTCGTGCTCGTGAAGTTCGGCCTGGTCAGCGTGCAAAAGCTGCGCGACATCCGGCCTTACATGATCGTCGGCGCATTCGTCATCGCGGCCATCGTCACGCCGCCCGACGCGATCTCGCAATTGATGCTCGCGATTCCTTTGTGCCTGTTGTACGAGCTCGGCTTGCAGATCGCCCGCTTCGTGCAAAAGGAAACCCGCGCCGAGGCCGACGAGCAGACGCCGGCCTGAGCCCGCGCACCGCTTATTCGGCCTCGCCTTCGGGCAGATGGATCATGCGGGTGTGGTAGTCGTATTCGAAGACCTCGCCATGGCGCCCCCATTCGATCGCGGTACGCAACATCCGCGCCGCCTCGGCATCCACGAATTGCTCGCGCAACACGCGCAGAAAAGCTTCTTCGGGCAAGGCGCCTGAAGGCTCTTGTTCGAGGCTGTGCCGGATGTGCGCCGCGAGCGGCACATTGGCGAGCAATTGCTGGCCGAAGATTTCCTGACGCAGCGTATGTTCGGCCTGGGCGTAATGGCGGCCGAGCGGCGTGATGTCGATGTCGCCCTGGGCCACGCGCGCAAGGCCCAGCAGCACCAGGCCGCTGGTCAGAGAGAGCAATTCATCGTCGGTCAGCTCGGTCACTTCGGCCAGACGCGGCAAATCGGCGCGACCACTGAATTCATCGCTTGCGAGCAATTCGATGAGGCCTTCCATGCGCGCCACGTCGGCGGCCGGCAGACGCTCGCCGAACAAAGGCCGCGCGCGCTCTTCGGGCACCGCGCTCGGTGCGACGGTGGCGCTCGCCCCCGCAGTGGCCGCGACGCCGGGCACGGTTTCGACGCCTGCTGCTGCCACCACCACCGCGCTGCGGCCAGGCCGCGTCGCACCCGCCGTCATCAAGGCGTAGACCTCGTCGATGAGGTCGCGCACCTCGGCGCTGTCGGGGTCGCGCGGGCGCGGCAGATGCACGGCCAGTTGAAAGCGCACCTGGCCCGGATCGCTGCCGAACACGAGGATGCGGTCGGCCATCAACACCGCTTCTTCGATGTTGTGCGACACCACCAGCATCGCGCGGATCGACAAGGTCTTGTTGATCCACAACTCGAGGATGTCGTCGCGCAAACGCTCGCCGGTCAGCACATCGAGCGCCGAAAAGGCTTCGTCCATCAACAGCACATCGGGCTCGACGACGAGCGCGCGCGCGATGCCCACGCGCTGACGCATGCCGCCCGACAATTCGCGCGGCAACGCGCCTTCGAAGCCCGACAAGCCGATCAATTCGATCGCGGCCTGGGCGCGCTGTTCGCGTTCTTGCGGCGCGACGCCGCGTGCTTCGAGACCAAGCTCGACGTTTTGCTGCACGGTGAGCCACGGAAACAGCGCGAACGACTGGAACACCATGGCGATGCCGCGCGCCGGCCCGTACAAAGGCTGGCCGCGATACCGGATGGCGCCGTCGTCGCAACCGATGAGACCGGCCATCACGCGCAGCAAGGTGCTCTTGCCCGAGCCCGACTGGCCGAGCAAGGCGACGACCTCGCCTTCGTACAGATTGAAATCGACACCCGCGAGCACCTGGCGCGCCTTGCCGTCGGCCGAGCGGTAGGACTTGCCGACGCCGTCGAGTTCGATGATCGCGGTGCGATCGATGCTTGCCTCAGTCATGTGCGGGCCCTCAGGAATGCATGCGGTCTTCGGCCAGGCGATACAGCCGGCGCCAGATCCAATGGTTCATGCCCATCACGAACACGCACATCACGCCGATGCCCAGCGTGATGCGCGGGAAATCGCCGATCGCGGTCATGTGCGCGATGTAGCTGCCGATGCCCTGGGCCTGCAAGGTGGCGTCGCCCCAGGTCACGTATTCGGCCACGATGCTCGCGTTCCATGAACCGCCGCTCGCGGTGATCGCGCCGGTGACGAAGCTCGGGAACACCGCCGGCAACAGATACCTGCGCCAGCGCAGCCAGCCGCGCAGGCCGAGGTTGCGTGCGGCCAGGCGCAATTCGGTCGGGATCGTGGACGCGCCCGCGATGACGTTGAACAGCACATACCATTGGGTGCCGAACACCATCAGCGGCGACAACCAGATGTCGGGGTTCAGGTGCCAGCGCACCAGCAGCACCACGGTGATCGGGAACAGCAGATTGGCCGGGAACGCGGCGAGGAATTGCGCGATCGCCTGCAAGCGGCCGGCCCAGCGCGGATTCATCCCGATCCAGATGCCGATCGGCACCCAGATGAGGGACGCGAGCACGATGAGCACGACCACGCGCGTCATGGTGTAGATGCCGAGCAGAAACACATGCCCGGCCTCGCCCCAGCCGACCTCGGCATGGACGAAGCGCAGCAACTGGACGATGGCGAGAATGGCGCCGCCCGCGAGCACCGCGTCGAGCACGCGTTGCGCGGTCGGATTGAGCGGCAGATTGCGCGCGCGGATCGACGTGCCGTCATAGGTGCGGCGCGTGAGCGCGAGCGAACGCTCGAAGCGGCTGACGCCCCATTGCGTGAAGGCCTTGATCGCCTCGGTGCGTCGGACCCAGGTCAGCACCCAGGAGCGCGGCGCGACTTCGCCGGCCGCGGCTTCGAAGCGGAATTTGTCAGCCCAGGCGAGCAAAGGGCGAAACAGCAATTGGTCGTAGAGCACGATGGCGACGAACATCGCGAGGATGGCCCAGCCGATCGCACCCAGATCGCGCGCCTCGATCGCCATGGCGATGTAAGAGCCGACGCCGGGCAGCTTGATCGATTGATTGGCGACCGAGATCGCTTCGGACGCGACCACGAAGAACCAGCCACCCGAGACCGACATCATCATGTTCCACAACAGGCCCGGCATCGCGTAGGGCAGTTCCATGCGCCAGAACCGCTGCCAGCCCGATAGCTGGAACACCCGCGCGGCCTCCTGCAATTCGGGCGGCACGGTGCGCATCGACTGATACAGGCTGAACGCCATGTTCCAGGCTTGCGAGGTGAAGATCGCGAAGATGGCTGCGCATTCGACGCCGAACAGATTGCCCGGAAACAGCGCGATGAAGCCGGTGACCGTGATCGACAAGAAACCCAGGATGGGGATCGATTGCAAGACGTCGAGCAAAGGCACCAGCACGCGCTCGGCGGTGCGCGATTTGGCGGCGAGCGCGGCGAACGCGCAGCTGAAAACCAACGAGACCAGCAATGCCGCGGCCATGCGCATGGTGGTGCGCAACAGGTAGTAGGGCAGCGAAGTCGGGTCGAGGGTGAGCGCGATGGTCTGGCCGACTTGATACGGCCGTGTCATCTGCGTGGCGCCGTAGGCGAGCGCCGCCAGCGCGAGCAGCACCAAGGGCAGCAAAGCCATGTCCCAGCCGTTGGCGCGCAGCGCAACGACCTGGCGCGGAAGTAAGCGCTGATCGATCATGAAACACCTGCTGGAGCCGGCGGATTGCAGGACTGAAAACCCGCGCGATCATGCCACGCACCCATGACGCGATGCCGCGCCGCGAAAAACGTATACAAAAATTAACGCCACCCGAGCGTTGAACGCTGGGGTGGCGTAATCGGTACGACGACTGCGAGAGAAAACGCTTAGAGCGCGTCGCCCTCGGCAGGCGGTTCGTCGCCGCCGGCCGCAGCGGCTGCAGCCGCGTTGGAGGCGTCTTCGAGAGCCTGCAATTCCTGCGCCGCCAAGGCTGCGGCATCGACGGCTTCCTGGGCTTCCTTGTTCTTGCGCGCCGTGTGGTACGCAAGGCCGGTACCGGCAGGAATCAGACGACCGACGATGACGTTTTCCTTCAGGCCGCGCAGATCGTCCTTCTTGCCCATGATCGCGGCTTCGGTCAGCACGCGCGTGGTTTCCTGGAACGACGCCGCCGAGATGAAGGAATCGGTCGACAACGAAGCCTTGGTGATACCGAGCAGCACGTTGTCGTACAAGGCCGGACGACCGGTCTTGGCGATCGCAGCATCGTTCGCGTCGAGGATTTCCGAACGCTCGACCTGTTCACCGGGGATGAAGCCGGTGTCGCCCGGATCGGTGACCTGCACGCGACGCAGCATCTGACGCACGATGACTTCGATGTGCTTGTCGTTGATCTTCACGCCTTGCAGACGGTAGACGTCCTGCACTTCGTCGACGATGTAGCGCGCGAGCGCTTCGACGCCGAGCAGACGCAGGATGTCTTGCGGATCGGCCGGACCGTCGACGATCAGTTCGCCCTTGTTGACCACCTGGCCGTCGTGGACCAGCACGCTCTTTTCCTTCGGGATCAGGAATTCGTGCGCGTTGCCGTCGAGGTCGGTGATGATCAGACGCTGCTTGCCCTTGGTTTCCTTGCCGAAGGTCACGGTGCCGGTGACGTCGGCGAGCATGCCGGCATCCTTGGGCGAGCGCGCTTCGAACAATTCCGCCACGCGCGGCAGACCGCCGGTGATGTCGCGGGTCTTTTGCGATTCGGTCGGGATACGTGCGAGCACTTCACCGCCCGAAATCTGCTGACCGTCCTTCACGGTGATCAGCGCACCGACCGGGAAGCCGATGTTCACCGGATGCTCGGTGCCGGGGATCTTGACCTCGGCGCCGGCCGCGTCGAGCAGCTTGACGGTCGGACGCACGGTGGTCTTGACCGAACCACGGCGCTTGGCATCGATGACGACCAGGGTCGACAGACCGGTCACTTCGTCGATCTGCTTGGCCACCGTCACGCCTTCTTCGACGTTCTCGAACTTCACGGTGCCGCCGTACTCGGTGATGATCGGACGGGTCAGCGGATCCCAGGTGGCGAGTTGCGTGCCGGCCTTGACGGTCTTGCCGTCGAGTTGCAGCAGCGTCGCGCCGTAGGGGATCTTGTGGCGTTCGCGTTCGCGGCCCGCGTCGTCGGCGATGATGACTTCGCCCGAACGCGTGATGACGATCTGCTCGCCCTTGCCGTTGGTGACGTAGCGCATGGTCGCGGTGAAGCGCACCGTGCCGTTGCTCTTGGCTTCGACGCTCGAGGCCACCGCCGCACGCGAGGCCGCACCACCGATGTGGAAGGTCCGCATCGTGAGCTGCGTGCCCGGTTCGCCGATCGACTGGGCGGCGATGACGCCGACCGCTTCGCCGGTGTTGACGAGCGAGCCACGACCGAGGTCGCGGCCGTAGCACTTGGCGCAGATGCCGTAACGCGTGTCGCAAGTCAGCGGCGTGCGCACCTTCACTTCGTCGATGCCCAGCGCTTCGATGTTTTCGACCGAGTCTTCGTCGAGCAGCGTGCCGGCGGCGTACAGCACACCGCCGGATTCGGGATGCATGACATCGATCGCGGTCACGCGGCCGAGGATGCGGTCGCGCAGCGCTTCGATGACTTCACCGCCTTCGACCAGCGCGCGCATCGCGACGCCGTTCTCGGTGCCGCAATCGTCTTCGGTCACGACCAAGTCCTGCGTCACGTCGACCAGACGACGGGTCAGGTAACCCGAGTTCGCGGTCTTCAACGCGGTATCGGCCAAGCCCTTACGCGCGCCGTGGGTCGAGATGAAGTACTGCAGAACGTTCAGGCCTTCACGGAAGTTCGCGGTGATCGGCGTTTCGATGATCGAGCCGTCCGGCTTGGCCATCAGGCCGCGCATGCCCGCGAGCTGGCGGATCTGGGCCGCGCTACCGCGGGCGCCCGAGTCGGCCATCATGTAGATCGCGTTGAACGATTCCTGATCGACTTCCTTGCCGTGGCGGTCGATGACCTTCTCGACCGCCAGCTGCTTCATCATTTCCTTGCCGACCTGGTCGCCAGCGCGGCCCCAGATGTCGACGACCTTGTTGTAGCGCTCGCCTTGCGTGACGAGACCCGACGCGTACTGCTGCTGGATCTCCTTCACTTCCTGTTCGGCCGCGTGGATGATGCCTTCCTTCGAGGTCGGGATCAGCATGTCGCCCATGGCGATCGAGATACCGGCACGCGTGGCCAGACGGAAACCGGCTTGCATCAACTGGTCGGCGAACACGACGGTGGCACGCAGGCCGCAACGACGGAACGAGACGTTGATGAGCTTGGAGATTTCCTTCTTCTTCAGCGCCTTGTTCATCTGCGAGAACGGCAGGCCGTCGGGCAGGATGGTCGAGAGCAGCGCCCGGCCGACGGTGGTGTCGTGGCGGCTGATCTTGACGGTCTTCTCGCCGGTGGCCTTGTCGACCAGCACTTCGCGCAGACGCACCTGGATGCGGGTGGCGAGTTCGACTTCCTTGTTGTCGTAGGCGCGCTGAACTTCTTCGACGTCGGCGAGGACCATGCCCTCACCCTTGCCGTTGATCTTCTCGCGGGTCGCGTAATACAGGCCGAGCACGATATCCTGCGACGGCACGATCGACGGATCGCCGTTGGCCGGGAACAGGATGTTGTTCGACGCCAGCATCAGCGAACGCGCTTCCATCTGCGCTTCGAGCGACAGCGGCACGTGCACGGCCATTTGGTCACCGTCGAAGTCGGCGTTGAACGCCGCGCAGACGAGCGGATGCAATTGGATCGCCTTGCCTTCGATCAGCACCGGCTCGAAGGCCTGGATGCCCAGACGGTGCAGCGTCGGCGCGCGGTTCAGCATGACCGGATGTTCGCGGATCACCTCTTCGAGGATGTCCCACACCTCGGGCACTTGCTGTTCGACGAGCTTCTTGGCGGCCTTGATGGTGGTCGCGCTGCCCGAGAGTTCGAGCTTGTTGAAGATGAAAGGCTTGAACAGTTCGAGCGCCATCAGCTTGGGCAGGCCGCACTGATGCAGCTTGAGCTGCGGACCGACCACGATGACCGAACGGCCCGAGTAGTCGACGCGCTTGCCGAGCAGGTTCTGACGGAAACGACCGCCCTTGCCCTTGATCATTTCGGCCAGCGACTTCAGCGGACGCTTGTTCGCGCCGGTCATGGCCTTGCCGCGACGACCGTTGTCGAGCAGCGAGTCGACCGCTTCTTGCAGCATGCGCTTTTCGTTGCGCACGATGATTTCCGGCGCCTTGAGTTCGAGCAGGCGCTTCAAGCGGTTGTTGCGGTTGATGACGCGGCGATAGAGGTCGTTCAGGTCGGAGGTCGCGAAGCGGCCGCCGTCCAGCGGCACCAGCGGACGCAGTTCCGGCGGCAGCACCGGCAGCACTTCCATGACCATCCAGTCGGGCTTGATGCCGGAGCGCTGGAAGCCCTCGAGCACCTTCAGCCGCTTGGCAATCTTCTTCATCTTCGCCTCGGAGCCGGTAGCCTCCAGCTCCTTGCGCAGGGGTTCGGCCGGCCAGCTGTTCAGCATCCGGGTGGAATAGGAGCCGTCGGGCTGCTGGCCGAAATATTCGGTGACCTGGCGGGTGATCAGGTCCGCGACCACGAACTTGGTCTTGGTCGCCACCTGAAGCGTGCGGGTCTTGTAGGGCGTGACCCAGTTGGTGGTGATGTGGGCGATCACCCCATTGTCCAGGCGGAATTGCAGCAGGGCCGTGTCCTCGCGCTCGGCGCGGGTGCGGGCCAGCTGGGGCTGGACCTCGACGATTTCGGAGGCCGTCAGGTGACGGATGATGTCGATGTCGTGCACGGCCAGATCGATGACCACCCCGACCTCGCCCATGCGCGGCGGGAAGGGGCCGACGCGGGTGATCTGGATGGAAATGATGTCGTCGTCCTGGACGGCGCGCTTGACCGTCTCGACCGCCGGATTGAAGCGCTCGACCTGGCCGACCATCAGCACCCGGCCGTTGGCCTTGGCCGCGTCGATCATGCGCTGGGCGTCGGCCACGGTGGCGGCGATGGGCTTTTCGACCAGGACGTGGACGCCCTTTTCCAGCAAGGCCACGCCGACGTCGGCGTGAAAGCGGTTGGGCGTGGCGACCACGGCCGCATCCAGACCGGCGTCGATGAAGGCCTCGGCCGTGGTGACCGGCGCGGCCCCGTAGGCGGCGGCCACGCCCTCGGCCGTCACGGCGTCGGGATCGAACAGGGTCGTGAGGTCGAACTCGCGCATGTCGGCGGCGACCCGCGCATGGTTGCGGCCCATGACGCCGACGCCGGCCACGCCGAGCTTGAGAGGGGCGGTGTTCGGCATGGGATCAACCCTTGTAGGAGGCGACGGCGGCGATGACCTTGTCCTGGGTCGCCTCGTCCAGATCGGCGTGCATCGGCAGGCTGACGACCACGTCCTTCAGCCGTTCGGTGACGGGCAGGCCGCCCTCCCCGCGCGGGAAATGGTCATAGGCGGGCTGCAGGTGCAGCGGGATCGGATAATAGACGGCGGTGGGCACGCCCTCGGCCTTCAGGTGCGCGGCCAGGCCGTCGCGGTCGGGATGCTCGATGGTGTATTGCGCCCAGTTGGAGATGTTCCCGGCTGGCACGTCGGGAACCTTGGCGACGTGGGCGCGCAGACCGTCGTTGTAGCGGGCGGCGATGCGGTTTCGCCAGTCGATCTCCTGACCGAAGACCTTCAGCTTCTCGATCAGGACGGCGGCCTGGATGGTGTCCAGACGGCTGTTCAGGCCGATGCGCATGTTCAGATATTTGGGGTCGTGATCGAAGGTGCGGTCCTTCAGGTCCACGGCCACGGCCTTGCCGTGCACGCGCACGGAATCGATCAGCTGCGCCAGTTCGTCGTCATTGGTCAGCACCGCCCCGCCGTCGCCGTAGCAACCCAGCGGCTTGGCCGGGAAGAAGCTGGTGGTGGTGATGTCGGCCCATTTCAGCGGATGATCGCCGCCGACGGTGCAGCCGAACCCTTGCGCCGAATCCGAGATCAGCTTCAGCCCGTGCTTGTCGCAGACCGCCTTGATCGCTGGATAGTCGGCCGGCTGGCCGAACAGGTCGACGGCGATGACGACGCGCGGCGTCAAACGAACCTCGGCCTTGATCCCGGCGATAGCCCGCTCCAGCGCGGCCGGGTCCATATTGTAGGTGGTCTCGTCCACATCGACGAAAACCGGCTCGGCGTCGAACCAGGGCACGACCTCGGCGGTGGCGGCGAAGGTGAAGCTGGGCACGAAAACCGCGTCGCCGCGTCCGATCCCCCACGCCATCAGCGGCAGGGCCAGGGCGTCGGTGCCGTTGGCGCAGCCCAGGGCGTGCTTGGCCCGGCCGAAGGCGGCCAGATCGGCCTCGAACTGACGGACTTGCGGGCCCATGACCCAGGCGCCGCCGACGACGGCCTCCTGGACGGCGGCCTCGATCTTGCCGCCGAGGCGAAGGCGCTGGGCCTGAAGGTCGATGAAGGGGATCATGGTTCGCTCTCCACGCAGAGTCGGGGCGGCGGCGCGCGCATCGGGGCCGCAAGGATCGTCGTCCCTAGCAAACCCACGCCGAGGGACCAAACGGCCGGGCGTCACTTCGCGTTGCCCTTTGCAACGTTAGAGCCTGATCCGTTGAGGAGGAACCGCTTCGCGGTTCCGCTGAAACGGTGAATCAGGCTCCAGATTAAAGCGAGAGCATGATTCACGCTTCTGTCGGAACCGCGAAGCGGTTCCGTCCGAAACGATCATGCTCTAAGCCAATCAGGGGGTCCTATGTCGCGTCTGCTCGCCTTCGTTTCCGCCGCCGCTCTTCTGGCCACGCCGGTCGCGGCCCAGTCCGTCAACCGGACCACCGTCAACGGCATCATCGACCAGGGGCTGAACCACAGCCAGGTGATGCAGACGGCCGCCTATCTGACGGATCGGATCGGCGGGCGAATGACCAATTCGCCGCAGATGCGCGAGCTGATCGCCCGCGTGCCGAACAGCGACCAGGTGATCTGGTCGACACATTGTCACAACGATTTGGGCATGGCCTCGGCGAATTCGCTGGCTGCGGTGATGAACGGCGCGCGCCAGGTCGAGTGCACCATCAACGGACTCGGCGAGCGGGCCGGAAACGCTTCGCTGGA
>CAXBRX010000080.1:0-10936 GCA_963977835.1 uncultured Derxia sp. | reverse complement strand
ACGGCGATGGCGTGGTTGCTGGGTGAGCCTGCACCGCGGGTCATCGATGTGCCGTGGGGCTTCACCTGGCCGGCGCCGAGCGTGGGCGCGCTGATCGATGGCTTCGCGCTGCCGGGGATTGGCGCTGCGTGGACCGTCATTCTCTCGATGGGGCTCTTGAACGTGCTCGGCACGCTCCAGAAACAGATCAATACCACTGTCAGCGGCTGTTCCTCCGCCTATGAAATCTTGAAGCCCATCGGCGGCACGGCGTCCGATGCGCTCACACTCGACGCGGGCTTCTTTCAGACCGGCGGCTTCTCCAGTTACGACGTGCGCGCCGCAGGCAATCTGACCGTCCTCGCCGGCACCACGATCGCGCCGCGCACCGACAACTGGACCCTCACGCGCACCAGCAAGACCACCGCCAGCGGTGCGATGGACGATGCCTTCACGATCACCACTTTGCCGCTCACCGGCAAGACCACGCGCAGCGCAGCCAAGCTGAGCCTGACGGCGCTGGCCACGGATGACGAGAATTACGGCCGCCTGGATCTGCAAGCCGGCGCCAGCATCGTCGCCGATCCGGGTGCGAGCGTCGCGCTCAAGGCCGGCCGGCAATTGACCGTCGACGGCACGATCCGAGCCCCTGGCGGCACGATCGCTTTGACCCTGACGCCTGCGCTCGGCGAACTCGGTGGCCTCAGCTATTTCGCCGACCGCAGTCTCTGGGTCGGCGCCACCGCGGTGCTCGACGCAAGCGGCAGCACGGCTGGCCTCTGGCAAGACAACACCGGCCTCACCAAGGGCAGCGTCCTCGATGGCGGCACGATCGCGATCGGCCATTACGAAACCGATTCGAACGCGTTGTACGCCGCGCCCGGCTATGTGGTGATCGAAAAAGGCGCGGTGCTCGATGTCTCGGGCACCAGTGCCACGATGACGCTGCCGGTCTCCTCACGCGGCGGGCGCGAAACCCGCACCGTTGCCAGCAGCGGTGGCAGCATCGACATCCGCGCCCGTGAAGGTCTGGTCGTCGACGGTACGCTCAAAGGTGCGGGCGGCAACGCCAGCGCCGCCGGCGGCAGCCTGAGTCTGGCGCTCGATCGCGAAGCCAAGAGCGGCAGCGCGAGCTTCCCGACCATTGCGCGGACCTTGACCGTCTTCGCAAACGACACCGACTTTCCCGCGCTCGCGGGTTCCAACCGGGCGCTCACCGGTTGGGAAGGCCAAGGCTTCGTCTCGGCGGCCACCCTCAACAACGGCGGTTTCGATTGGGTCACGCTCAAAAGCCAGAACACTTTGAGCTTCGATCTCGGCGCGGGCGATCTGTCCTTGCAAGCGCGCGCTGGTCTGCGCCTCGACGCACCCGTCATCGGTGCCGCCCATGCGACGACGGGCGCCTCGGTCACGCTGGCTGCGCCCTATGTGGCGCTCGGCAATTCGGACTGGCGCTACCAATCGCCCATCCCCGCGGCCAGTGCATCGAGCGTCGGCGATGTTGCGCTGAAGGTCGATGCGGGCACGGTCGACCTGGTCGGTCAAAGCGCGCTGTCCGGCTTCGATGACGCCGCGATCGTCGCCAGCGGCGACATCCGGTTGATTGGCGTGGTGCCGATCGATCTATCGAAGGCGCCAAGCGCCACGACCTTGCCCAGCCTCGCAGCCACCGGCGGCTTCTCGGTCGCGGGCTCGATGACCTTGACCTCGGCCCAGGCCTATCCGACTTCACTCAGCCAATTCACGCTGACTGCGACCGACGACGTGGTCTTCGCGCGCAATGGCGGCACCGCGTCGGCGCCGCTCTCGGCGGGCGGCAGCTTGATGGTGAACGCTGCCAACATCACGCAGGATGGCACGGTGCGCGCGCCGCTCGGGCAGATCGTGTTCAACGCGACCAGCACGCTGTCGTATGGCGCAGGCAGCCTCACCTCGGTCGCTGGCGGACAGACGATGCCGCTGGGCTTCGTCCAGAACGGGTTGGACTGGCTTTACGACTTCGGCAACGGCAACGCCGTCAATCTCAGTGATTCGACCGCGACCAACTACTACGCGCTGCCCGACAAGCGCATCGTCTCCCAAGCGCCGACGGTGGTCTTTTCCCAGGGCGCGGTGCAGGACTTGTCCGGCGGTGGCGATCTGTACGCCTATCAATTCACCGCAGGCACCGGCGGCTCCACCGATGTCCTCGCGACGACCAACACCAGTTCGACCGCGACCGTCTTCGCCATCTTGCCCGGCTATTCGAGCGCGATCGCGCCGAGCGATTTTCAATACGGGCAAAGCGGCGGCCTGAAGGTGGGCGACCGCGTCTACCTGTCGGGCATTCCGGGTGTGGCCGCCGGTTATTACACCTTGCTGCCCGCGCATTACGCGTTGTTGCCGGGCGCCTATTCGATCACCGCGGTGGCAAATACCACCGACATGGCGAGCACCGCCAATGTGGCCAAGCTCAACGGCAGTTGGCTGGTCGCCGGCTATCGCAGTTCGCTCGGCGGCGGCGCAGACAACCGTTGGTCGGGCTTTCTGGTCAAGTCGGCGACGGTGGTGCGCAATGAATCCGAATTCGCCGACTACTCGGGCAGCAAATTCCTGGGTTCGCTCGCGTCCTCACCGGTCGACGGTGGACATGTGGTGTTCGATGTCAGCAAGTCCCTCACGCTCAACGGCACGGTGCATCTGGCCGCGGCCGCGGGTGGCGACAACGGCATCGCCGACATCTCGGCGCCCAAGATCGCGATCGTGGAAAGCGCGTCGTCGGCGCTGCCCGATGGCACCGACGCCGACACGCTCAAACTCGCGGCCGAGGACCTGATCGCGATGGGCGCCGACAGTCTGTTGATCGGGGGCGTGCGCACCGTCACCGCCGACGAGGACGCGATCCGCGTGGGTGCCGATACGGTGACCATGGGCAGCGATGCCAGCCACCCGACCCTCTTGACCGGCCCCGAAGTGATCCTGGCCGCGAACGACACGGTGCGCGTGAATGCCGGCAGCACCATCAAGGCGACCGGCACGCTCAACCGCGCGCCCAGAGACATGCTGGTGACTGACACCTCGAACCCCACGTCTGGTGCCGATGGCGCGCTGCTGCGCGTGAGCAATGGGGCTGCCACCACGCTGGACCGCAATCACACCACCGAAGACGGGACGATCAGCGCGCCTGCCGGCACCCGCGGAACACTCGACATCGCAGCGGACGCGACCATTGCGGCCAACGGTTCGGCCTTGCTCGATGCGACCAAGACCACCACGCTGTCGGGCCGGCTCGATCTGGTGCAAGGCGCTGCGCTCGGGTTGGGCGCAAGCCGCATCAGTCTGGGCTCCGATGCGCCGACGAATGTCGACGGTCTGCGCTTCGACGACGCCGCGCTCACGCAATTGAGCTCGCTCGCTGCGCTCGCTTTGACGAGCTACAGCACTTTCGATTTGTACGGTGCGGTCCAGTTGGGCAGCACGACGCTGCAGACCTTGACCTTCGCAGGTGGCGGCATGCGCGCCGCAGGAGCGGCGCCGGTCGAAGCGAAGTTCACCGCGCAGACCATCCGCTTTGCACAGGCCGGCACGGACAGCGCCGCCGCAGGCACGGGCAACGCCACTTTCACTGCCAAGAACATCGAAGTCGGGTCGGGCAGCTTCGGTCTGCATTTCGCCAGTGCGACCCTGGACGCCAGCAACGACATCCGCGCCGCAGGAACCAAGGGCGCACTCATGGCCGATGGCGACCTGCGTCTGGCCGCCGCGCGCATCACCACCGACACCGGCGCCGATGCCGCTTTCACGGCGAGCGGCACGCTCACGCTCACACACGGTAGCGGCGCAGTCGGCGATCTGGCGGCGGCCGAACTTGGCGGTGCGCTGACCTTCAAGGGCGCCACGATCACTTCGGATGCGAACATCGTGGCGTCGTCGGGCACGATCAAGCTCGAAAGCGGCAACGGCGTGCAAGTCACGGGCGGGGAAATCAGCACCGCTGGCGCAGCGCTCAACTATGGCAGCACCGTCGTGCACACCGCTGGCGGCAACATCAGCCTCGATGGCGGCAACGGCGATGTCGATGTTGCGAGTGGCGCCACGCTGGATGTTTCGGCGACCGGTGCCGACGCCGGCACGCTCAAGATTGCCGCGACATCGGGCAAAGCGACGCTGGATGGCACGCTCAAAGGCAGCACGAGCGACCGTACCACCGACCACGGCGGCAGCTTCGTCCTCGATGTGGCGACCCTGGATGCCGGCACGGGCTTCGGCGCGCTCAATGCCAGGCTCAACGACGGCGGCTTCACCGAAGCGCGCAACTTCCGCGTGCGCAACGGCGATGTGGCCTTGCTGGCGACCGACGCCGCCATCACCGCGCATGCGGTGGCGATTGCAGCCGACAACGGCAACATCGACATCGCCGGCACCATCGACGCTTCGGGCAGCAAAGGCGGCAGCATCGCCTTGTATGCCGGCGAGGCCAGCGCGGGCACCGGGCAGGGCAACGTCCATCTCGCCGGCACGGCCCGCCTCCTGGCCCACGCCACGACAGCGGCCACCAGCGCCGACGGATCGACCGGCGACGGCGGCAGCATCGTGCTGGGCAGCAGCACCGCCGACGGCAGCGCGCCCACCAGCACCGCAGGCGACGCCAGTCTCCAGATCGACAACGGTGCGCTGCTCAAGGTGGGCGGCCTAGGCGCCGGACAGAACGGCACGGTGTTGCTGCGCGCGCCACGCCTCGACGACAACACCGAGGTGGCGATCGCCGGTCTCGATGCCTCGTCCATCGTCGGCAGCCGCGCGACCACGATCGAGGCCTACCAGGTCTACTCTGGTTACAGCGACATCAGCGCCAATGCCGATAGCGCGAGCAACCTCAAGGTCGCCAATACCGACGGGTCGGCCGCAACCACCGCGAAGCTGTATCGCGAGACCGCGGCGTTCATGAGCAATGCGAGCGCCATTGCCGCACGCCTGGGCATCGACGACGCATCGGTGGTCATCACGCCGGGCGTGGAAGTGCGCTCCGACGGCGATCTGACCGTCTCGGTCAATGAGGCCTCGTCCTCCAAGGGCAACCGCGGCTGGAACCTCGACACCTGGCGTTTTGGCTATGCCGCAGCCGACGGCAGCACGGTGACGGCGCCCGGTGCGCTGACCTTGCGTGCGACCGGCGACCTCCTCATCAAAGGGTCGATCAGCGACGGCTTCACCAAGACTTCGGCCTCGGTCGCGATGCCTGATTGGTCGATCGACACCTCGGGCAATGCCTCGTGGAGCTATCGCCTGATCGGCGGCGCCGATCAGGCCGCGGCCAGCCCGCTCGCGGTGCTGGCCGACCAGGGCAGCGTCAAGCTCACCTTCGCGCGCACCAAGTATTCGAGCACCGATGTGCCGGTCGCCACCGTGCGCACCGGCACCGGCAACATCGATGTCGCGGCCGGCACCAACGTGTTGCTCGACACCCTCGACTGGGCCGACGGCAGTACCACGGGCACCGTACTCGATGGCGACTTCAGCGCCATCACCTCGACCGACAGCCTCACCGGCGCCACGCTCTATACCGCAGGCAAGGCGACCGGGCTGACATCGACCATCGCGAACACCAACAACGCGCTCTACGGTTCGTCGACCAAGACGGGCGCGGCGTTCACCAACAATGGCGGCGCGATCACCGTCACCGCGCACGACGATGTCATCGGTCCGGTCACCAACCAGATGATCGACAACTGGCTGTTCCGCCAAGGGCGCAGTTATGTCGATGCAAGCGGCAACACCGTCTTCGATGCAAAAAGCGGCGTCGTGCAAAGCACCGCGCTATGGTCGCGCTTCGATTATTTCGATCAAGGCATCGCCACCTTCGGCGGCGGCGACATCGCCATCACGGCCGAGACCGGCGATGTGAACAATGTGTCGGCCAGCGTGGTCGCGAACGGTCACTATGTGCAGACCGACAACAATTGCGCCTCACCTTGCACATCGGTTGCCGCCTACACCTGGGTCGCGCAAGGCGGCGGCGACTTGAGCGTCAGCGCCGGGCGCGACATTCGCGGCGGCAGCTTCTATGTGCAAACCGGTGATGCACGGCTGCACGCCGAAGGATCGATCGTGCGCGGCGATCATGTCGTGCTCAACGATGCCAGCGCGCCGATATATCTCGCCCCCGTGCTCGCAGCCGGCGATGCGCAATTCGACGTGACCGCGGGCCGCGACCTGACGATCTCGGGTGTCATCAACCCGACCCTGACGGCGCAATCGCTGAAGAACACGACGCAATCCCAAGGCGACATGGCGTCGCCGGTCACGAACGTCAACACGCTCGCCAATCAAGCGAGCGCCTATCTGAGTTACGCCGCCGACGCTGCGGTGACACTGACCGCGCTGGCCGGCAACCTGACCCTGGAAGCCGACCAGAACGCGCTCTACAACGCGGGCGGCGGCAATCTGGTCTCCTCTCCGGAACTCGGTCTTTACAGCCTGATGCCGGGCACCGTGCGCGCACGCGCGTTGGGCGGCGATCTGACGATCCAGTCGGGCTTCGCGCTGGCGCCTTCGGCCAGCGGCCAACTGGAATTGTTTGCGCGTGACAATGTCTGGCTCGATGGCGCCGATCCGATCGTGATGCTCGACAACGATCCGGCCGCGCTCGGCAGCACGCGTACGCCCTGGTACGGCCCGGCACTGAACACACTCGTTCAGTCCATCAACGACATGGAGCCTGCGGGCACCGACGCGCATGCGCCGACTGCGCAAGGTCTGCATGGCGAAGACTCCGCGCCAGCACGCGTCGTCGCGCTCAACGCAGACGTCCAAGGCTTGAGCACTTCGATCGCAACCTTGGTACTGCCCAAGCATGCCGAAATTTCGGCCGGGCGCGACATCGTGAATCTGGGCTTCGACATCCAGCAATTGGCCGCCACCGATGTGACCACCGTGACCGCCGGGCGCGACATCAAGAACACCACCCTCGTCGCCGGCGGCAACAGCGCGACGCAACGCGTCACCGGCCCGGGTCGCATCGATTTCGTCGCCGGGCGCAATTTCGATCTCGGCAACAGCCAGGGCGTCATCACCAAGGGCAATCTCGACAACCCGTATCTGCCCGAAGCCGGGGCGAGCATCACGGTGACGGCCGGTGCGAGCGCCGATTACGCCAACTTCGCTCAGCACTATGTCGCGAAGCTGGCTGATCTGTCGGCCGCCTCGCAAGCGCTTTTGCTGGCCGACATGCAAGCCTTGCAACCCACGCTGGGTAATGACATCGACGCCGCATGGGCCGCGTTCAACCAGCTTTCCGGCAGCAGCCGCAAGGCTATCCTCAACGATCTGTTCTACGAGAAGATCGCCGAGGTCACGGGCGCCAAAGGCAGTGCGAGTCTGGATCTGAATGCCTTCGATCAGGTGATCGCAAGCCTGTTCCCAAGCAGCGGACTGACCGGCGGCAACATCAATGTGTTCGGCAGCCAATTGAAGACCCAGCGCGGCGGTTCGATCACGATGTTCGCGCCCGCGGGTTCGGTCTACGCGGGGCTGACCAGCATTCCCGCCTATCTGGCAAGCCGCAAAGCCTCGGATCTGGGCATCTTCACGATCGCGGGCGGTGCGATCAACGCGCTCGTCAAGAACGATTTCTCGGTCAACCTGGGGCGTGTCTTCACCCTAGGCGGCGGCGACATCACGCTGGTCTCGCAGTACGGCAACATCGACGCCGGCAAGGGCGCCAAAACGTCGCAGGCCACGCCGCCGCCTTTGATCACGACCGACCCGCAAGGCAACACCGTGGTGGACATTTCGGCGTCGATCGCGGGTTCGGGCATCGGCACCTTGCGCACCAACCCGAGCGTGCCGGCCGCGAGCGTCTACCCGATCGCGCCGCGCGGCATCTTCGACGCGGGCGATGCCGGCGTGCGTTCGACCGGTTCGGTCAACATCGTGGCGCAGACGGTGCTCAACGGCAACAACATCTCGGCCGCGGGCGCGATCACCGGCGCGCGGTCGGCCGACACCAGCGGCCTTGGTGCAGCCGCTTCCGCTCCGACCAATCCGACCACCACCAAAACCAGCGATCTGGTCGCCAACGCAGCGAACGAAGCGACGGCCGGCAGCTTGAATGTCGAGTTGCTCGGCTACGGCACAGATGGTCAAAAGCCGGTCACACACGATGGCCAGAATGACCCGTGCGCAGATTCAACGGAATCCGACGACGCGCGCAAGAAGAAACGCTCTCCGCAACCCGCCTCCTCTGCCTGCCCCCGATGACTCCCATGATCCGACTGCGCGCGGTATTCGCGATCCTGTTGTGCACGACCTCCTTGCTGGCGCATGCCGGCGATTGGGCGCACAAACAAAAGATCGTTCTCGACACCACTGCCGAAGGCGCGAACATCGCCCAGGAGGTCGCCGACTTGCCGGTGGCCGTGCGCCTGCACAGCGGCAACTTTGCATTCACCGAAGCCAAGCCCGACGGCAGCGATCTGCGCTTCCTGGCCGCCGACGGCAAGACGCCGCTCAAATTCCATCTCGAACAATTCGACGCGCCCGATGAACTCGCGATCGCCTGGGTGCTCGTGCCCAAGCTGCCGGGTAATTCGAAGGCCGCATCGTTCGAAATGGAATGGGGCAATCCCGAGGCAACCAGCGCGGCCGATGCCAAAGGCAGCTACGACGCGCAGCAGCTTTTCGTGCTGCACTTCTCCGACAAGGACGGTGTGCGCGACGCGACCGGCAACGCGAACCATGCGAGCGAGGCCACGTCCAAACCGGTCTCGGCCGGACCGATGGGCGCCGCGCAATCCTTCGACGGCAGTCAGCATGTGGTGCTGCCGCCCTCGTCTTCGCTCAAGCTCGGCGCTGGGTCGGGCTTCACCTTCACAGCCTGGGTCAAGCCGGCCGACGCGGGTAACGGCCGCCTGATGCTGCTGGGCACGGGCAAGACCGCGTTGTCGATCGACCTCGTGGTCGGTGTTCCGGTGGCCACCGCGGGCGGCGCGCAGGTCAAGGCGTCGGCGCCGCTCAAATCGGGCGTCTGGCAACACCTGGCCGTGGTGAGCGGCAATGGCAAGCTGAGTCTGTACATCGATGGCGTGGCGGTCGGCGCTGGCGACTTCGTGCTCGGCGAACAAGCCGGCCCCGCGGTGCTCGGCGAAGGCTACAAAGGCGAGCTCGATGAAGTCACGCTCGCCGCCACCGCGCGCAGCGAGGCTTATGTGAAAGCGCTCGCGGCCAGCCAGGCAGCCGAATCGCCATTGCTGGACTTCGACGACGGCGCCGCCGAAGAAGGCGGCAGCGCGTCTTACATCCACATTCTGCTCGGCGCCGTCACCCTCGACGGCTGGGTCGTCATCGGCATCCTGATGGTGATGTTCGTGATCAGCGTGGCGGTGATGATCGGCAAGGCGCAATTCCTCGCGCGCACCAAGAACGGCAACCGCAACTTTCTCGACCGCTTCCGCCAATCGGCCGCCGACATGCTGACCCCCGGCAGCGCCAGCGCCGAAGCGACTTCGCAAGACACCAAACTCAAGCATTCGGGCTTGTCGCGTCTGCATGCCGTGGGCCTTGCCGAAATCAGCCAGCGCTTTGCGGCGATGCGCGCGAACGGCACGCCGACCGTGCTCTCGGCCGCGTCGCTCGATGCGATCCGCGCCGCGCTCGATGCGGCCTTGGTGCGCGAGAACCAGCGCCTGAACAGCCAGATCGTGCTGCTGACCATCGCCATTTCGGGCGGTCCTTTCCTCGGCCTGCTCGGCACCGTCGTCGGCGTGATGATCACCTTCGCGGCGATCGCGGCCGCGGGCGATGTGAACGTCAATTCGATCGCACCGGGGATTGCCGCGGCGCTCGTCGCGACGGTCGCGGGCCTCGGCGTCGCGATCCCCTCGCTGTTCGGCTACAACTGGCTCGCCTCGCAGATCAAGAACATCGCCGCGGACATGCAAGTGTTCGCCGACGAGTTCATCACGCGCGCGGCCGAGCTGCATACGCGCTGACGGGGCACGACCGTGCAAGTCCAAGAAGAGCTCCAGGCCTACGACGACATCAATGTCACGCCGATGCTCGATCTGGCCTATGTGCTGCTGGTGATCTTCATCATCATGACCACGGCCGCGGTGCAAGGCGTGCGCGTCGATCTGCCCAAGACCACCGTCAGTTCGAGCCTGGCCAAGACCGGCACCAAGGCGATCACCGTGGCCGAAAACGGCGATGTCTTTCTCGATGCCTATCCGGTCACGCTCGACTTGCTCGAAGCACGACTCGAACAATTGCAGGCGGCGAATCCTTCGCAGCCCATCGTCGTCAAAGGCGACGGGCGCGTGCATTACGGCAAGATCATGGAGGTCATGGAAATGCTCAAACGCCATGACATCACCGATGTCGGTCTGGTCACCACCCGGTTGAAATGACATGCACGTCCAGACCGAAACCAAGCCTTACGACAGCATCAATGTCACGCCGATGCTCGACCTCGCGTATGTGCTGCTGGTCATCTTCATCATCATGACTACGGCTTCGGTGCAGGGTCTGGCGATCAACCTGCCCAAACCGAGCAACAAGCCCAGCGCCGAAAAGAAGGAGATGCGCATCGTCCAGGTGATGCCGGGCGGGCGTCTGTTGCTCAACGGCGCGGGCGTCACGCCGGCCGAACTCGAAGCGCATCTGACCACGCTGCGCCGGCGCGAGCCGGAGTTTTCTCTGGTGGTCAAAGGCGACCCCGAAACCGATTACGCGAGCGTGGTCGCGATCATCGATCTGGCCGGGCGGCTCAACATCGCGAATCTTGGCCTCGTCACGGCCAAGATCGGGAAGTAGACGGCCATGCGTTTCGCCGCCCACCCGAGCGTGCGCGCAGCGGCCGTGCTGGTCCTAGGCATGGTGCTCGGCCTTGCCGGCTGCGACCGCCAGGCCGACACCAAGAAGCCGCCGAAGATCTCGTTGCTGCCCGACAAACCGCCGCCGCCCCCACCGCCGCCCAAGGGAG
>CAXBRX010000079.1:0-10973 GCA_963977835.1 uncultured Derxia sp. | reverse complement strand
GCATCCTTTGGGCTGTGTGCTTGGCAGCTTCTTGTTGTCGACCTTCCTGATCGGCGGCGAGCTTGCGCAATCGCGCATCGGCTTGCCATCGGCGCTGACCGGCGTGTTCCAGGGCGTGCTGCTGTTCTCGCTGCTCGCCTGCGACACTTTCATCCACTATCGCCTGCGTTGGGGCAAGTCCGCATGAACGAGACCGCACTCCTGATCGCGGCCACACTGGCCGCCGGCACCCCGCTCGCCCTCGCGGGCCTCGGGCTGCTCATCAATGAAAAAGTCGGCGTGCTCAACCTGGGCGCCGAAGGGATGATGCTGATCGCGGCGGTCGCGGGCTTCGCCACCAGCTACCACACCGGCAGCGATAGCCTGGCCTTCATCGCGGGCGGCTTCGCCGGCGCGGCGGCGGCGGCGATCTTCGGCTGGCTGGTCATCTGGATGGGCACCAACCAATACGCGACCGGGCTTGCGCTGAGCCTGTTCGGCGGCGGGTTCTCGGCCTTCGTCGGCATCGATTACGTCGGCAAGAAGCTGGCCGAGCGCCCCGAGTACGCGGTGCCGGGCCTGGCCGATCTGCCTTTCGTCGGCACCGCGTTCTTCCATCAGCATCCGATGGTCTACCTGACCGTCGTCCTGGCCGGCGTGATCGCCTGGGTGTTCTATCGCACCCGCACCGGACTGGTGTTGCGCGCGGTCGGCGAATCGCCGGAGTCGGCGCATGCGCTCGGCTATCCGGTGCGCGCGTTGCGCATGGCCGGTGTGATGACGGGCGGCGCGCTGTGCGGCGTCGCGGGCGCCTACCTCTCGGTGGTGTATGCGCCGCTTTGGGTCGAAGGCATGGTCGCGGGGCGCGGCTGGATCGCGCTGGCGCTGACCGTGTTCGCCACCTGGCGACCGGCACGTGTCTTGCTCGGTGCCTACCTGTTCGGCGGCGTGACCATGCTCCAGCTCTTCCTGCAAGGCCAAGGCGTGCAGGTACCGAGCCAGATCATGAGCATGCTGCCTTATCTCGCGACGGTGATCGTGCTCGCGCTCATTTCCAGCAATGCGTTGTGGATCCGGCTGAACATGCCCGCTTCTTTGGGCAAACCGTTCTATCCGGGCAATTGATGCGGCAAGATGTGCGTTTGACCGTTTTCGTGGCGATGTCCTTTTTTGTTCAACCCCAGGAGCAACGATGATTGACCTGAACAAGCGTTCCCTCTTCAAGCTGGCCGCACTCGCGGCCATCGCCGGCGCCGCAGTGCTGTCGGGCTGCGGCAAGAAGGAAGAAGCCCCCGCGCCCGCGCCTGCCGCAGCGGCCCCCGCCCCCAAGCCCGAACCCCTGAAGGTCGGCTTCATCTATGTCGGCCCGGTCGGCGATGCGGGCTGGACCTTTGCGCATGACAACGGCCGCAAGTACATCGAGCAGAAGTTCGGCGACAAGATCAAGACCACCTTCGTCGAGAAGGTTGCCGAAGGCCCGGACGCCGAACGCGTGATCCGCGACCTCGTCGCGCAAGGCAACAAGGTCATCTTCGCGACCTCGTTCGGCTACGGCGATGCGATCGAGAAGGTCGCCAAGGACTTCCCGGACGTCTACTTCGAACACGCGACCGGCTACAAGACCGCGCCGAACCTGGGCGTCTATGAAGGCAAGTTCTACGAAGACGCGTATCTGGCCGGCATCGTCGCGGGCAAGATGACCAAGACCAACACCATCGGCTTCGTCGGCTCGTTCCCGATTCCCGAAGTGCTGCGCAACATCAACGCCTACACCCTGGGCGCGCAAAGCGTGAACCCGAAGATCAAGACCAAGGTGGTCTGGGTCAGCTCGTGGTTCGATCCCCCGAAGGAAACCGAAGCCGCGCAATCGCTGATCAACGGCGGTGCCGACGTGCTGCTGCAAAACACCGATTCGTCGGCCGTGCTGCAGACCGCCGAAAAGGCCGGCAAGTACGCCTTCGGTTGGGATAGCGACATGAGCGCCTACTCGGCCAAGGCCCACCTGGGCTCGGCGGTCCTCAACTGGGGCGTGTATTACGAGAAGGTCATCAACGACGTTCTCAACAAGACCTGGAAGAGCGAAACCATCAAGTGGGGCACCAAGGAAGGCATGAACGACTTCGTCAAGATCGCCGATGTCGTGCCGGCCGATGTGAAGAAGCTCGTCGACGACGCCAAGGCCGGCCTCAAGGACGGCACGGTTGAAGTCTTCAAGGGCCCGCTCAAGGACAACACCGGCAAGGAAGTGCTGGCCAAGGATGTGGTCGGCGACGACGCCTGGCGCGGTGGCATCAACTTCTACGTCAAGGGCGTGGAAGGCAAGGTGCCGTCGGGTAAGTGATGCAGCGTGCGCACGGCACCGCCCGGTGGTTGCGGGCAGGCCGTGTGCGCTCATCCGCAAGCCGTCCGGGTGTACGCCCGGGCGGCTTTTTTCTTGTTGCTTGAAAGGGGACGCCCATGACGACCACGCCCTTGCCTTTCGACGCCGCGGCGATCGCGCCCGAACGCCTGCCGGCCTTGTTGGCCGCCATGCCCAAGGCGGAATTGCACATCCATATCGAAGGCTCGCTCGAACCGGAGCTGATCTTCGCTTTAGCCAAGCGCAACCAGGTCGCGCTCGCCTACCCGAACGTGGAAGCCTTGCGCGCGGCCTATGCCTTCACCGATCTGCAAAGCTTTCTCGATCTGTATTACGCGGGCGCCTCGGTGCTGCTGACCGAAGACGATTTCCACGACCTTGCCTGGGCCTATCTGCAACGCGCGGCGGCCGACCAGGTGCGTTGCGCCGAAATCTTCTTCGATCCGCAGACCCATACCGCGCGCGGTGTGGCCTTCGCGACGGTCATCGCCGGCCTGACACGCGCGGTGGAACGCGCGCGCAATGAACTCGGCATGACGGTCGCACTGATCCTGTGTTTTCTGCGCCATTTGAGCGAAGACGAGGCCTTCGCGACGCTCGAAGAAGCGTTGCCGTTTCGCAATCACTTCATCGGCGTCGGCCTCGATTCGAGCGAACGCGGCCATCCGCCCGAAAAATTCGCGCGCGTGTTCAAGCGTTGCAAGGCGCTGGGCCTGCATCTGGTCGCGCATGCGGGCGAGGAAGGACCGCCCGAGTACATTCGCAGCGCGCTCGATGTGCTCGGCGCCGAGCGCATCGATCACGGCGTGCGCTGCCTCGAAGACCCGGCGCTGGTCGCGCGCCTTGTGCGCGAGCAGGTGCCGCTCACGGTCTGCCCTTTGTCCAACCTCAAGCTGTGCGTGGTATCGAGCATGCAGCAGCACATGCTCGGCCGCCTGCTCGATGCGGGTCTGATGGCGACCGTGAATTCCGATGATCCGGCGTATTTCGGCGGCTACCTCAATGCCAACTTCAGCGCGACCTTCAGCGCCCTCAACCTGAACGCCGCGCAGGCCTACCGCCTCGCGCGCAACAGCTTCGAGGCGAGCTTTGCGCCCGCATCCGCCAAGCAGCGCCACCTCGACGC
Organism: uncultured Derxia sp.; assembly: GCA_963977835.1. Lineage (GTDB taxonomy): Bacteria > Pseudomonadota > Gammaproteobacteria > Burkholderiales > Burkholderiaceae_E > CAXBRX01. The sequence goes on along the minus strand of CAXBRX010000079.1, from coordinate 7,509 downwards.
CTTGAACGCCTGCTTCGCCGACGCGATGCGCTGAGCGCGTGCTTTCGAAAACAAAACGGGCGCCCTGCTCGACGCAGGACGCCCGTTTCCACCGCAGCCCGATACACCGGGCCGCGGTTTGCTTCGATGCTCAGAAGCGGTGACGGATGCCGACCGCGACGGTGTTGCCGTTGCTGAGGTCGGTGACCTTGTCGAACATCGCGGCGGCGTAGACATCGGTCCGCTTGGACAGCGAATAGTCGTAGCCGACGGTGGCCGTATCCCAGGTCAGATCGGTGGCCGCGGTTTGCTTGGTGCGGGCCCAGTCGGCCAGGAAAGCACCGCCGCCGAGCGGCACCGAGACGCCGATTTGCGCGGTCTTGTCCTTGGTCGACACGGCGTCGTCCTTGGTGGACTGACCGTAGGTGCCGAACAGCTTCACGACCTTGAAGTCGTAGCTGCCGCCGACCATCCAGGTCTTGGTTTCAGCCGCGAGCAGCGCGGGCAGCGGGTTGCTCAGCTTGTCCTTCTGGTAATACGCGGTCAGGGCGAGCGGGCCGCTGAAGTACAGCACATTGGCGCCGACGTTCGGGTTGCCCGTACCGTTGCCTTCGCCGAATTCGTATTCCAGCGTCGCGACCGCGCCGCCGAGGCTCGGCGTCGAGTACGACACCGCGTTGCTCCAGCCGCTGTCGCTGCGCGCCAGGGGCGAGGTGTAGCCGGTCGTGCCCATGTAGGTCTGCATGACCAGCGGCGAGACCGAGAACGAATCGCCGAACGGGTTGAACAGGATCACGGGCAGGAAGGCCGGATCGGTCTGGCGACCGAGCGTGACCTTGCCGAAGCCGCCCGCCAACGAAACCGCCGCATCGCGCGAGAACAGCGGGTCGCCCGAGAAACGGCCCGACATGCCCGTGTCGGCCTTGAAGAAGCCGGTCAGCTTGAAGCTGGCCGTCAAGCCGCCACCGAGGTCTTCGCTACCGTTCATGCCGAACCAGGAGGTCGTCAGGCCACCGGACAACACGCCGGAAGTGCGGTCGTCGGCGCCGACGGCCTTGCTCGAGAACACGCCGAGGTCGACCAGACCACCGAGGGTGACACCGTCGGCAGCCGAAGCGGCGCCGCAGAACATGGCGGAGGCGACGCCGAGTGCGAGGATGGATTTCTTCATTGGGTTTCCTGTGTTGATCTAAGAATTGAACGATGAGACGCCGTCAGGACACGACTCGGGGAAAACTCTGAGCACGATCCATGCCGGAGGTAAGACCGGTGTTCGGGAGGTGAAGACGAGGCCGGAGCGCGATCGTATGCACCATGAACGAGCGATTGTATGCAAAACGCGATTCGTCCGAGTGCATGCATGCGCCGCGCAGAAGCTTGGCTACAACACCCGCTCCCCTTGCGGCGCTGCCTGTGTTAGGCGGGTTCAGAACGGCAGGTCGGCCCCGGGCAACACAGCGCGGATCGCGACTGCGAATTGCGCCTGGATGCGCGCCAGCGCTTGCGGCGTATCGGCCTCGAAGCGCAGCACCACCACGGGCGTGGTGTTGGACGCGCGAGCCAGACCAAAACCGTCGGGAAATTCGGCGCGCACGCCGTCGATGGTGATGACTTCGGTCGCGCCGTCGAACCGGGCGCTCGCCCGCAGACGCTCGACGAGCGCATGGTTCTCGCCTTCGCCGACCTTGAGCTGCAGCTCGGGCGTAGAGGTGGAATTGGGCAGCGCATTGAGGACCGCGCTCGGATCGGCACTGCGGGTGAGGATTTCGAGCAGACGCGCGCCGGCGTACAGGCCGTCGTCGAAGCCGTACCAGCGGTCCTTGAAGAAGATGTGGCCGCTCATTTCGCCCGCGAGCGGCGCGCCGGTTTCCTTGAGCTTGGCCTTGACCAGCGAATGCCCGGTGCGCCACATGGTTGCGCGCCCGCCATGGGCCCGCACCACATCGCCGAGCAGGCGCGTGCATTTCACATCGAAGATGACTTCGCCGCCGGCATGGCGCGCGAGCACGTCTTGCGCGAACAGCATCATCTGCCGGTCGGGGTAGATGATCTGGCCGTCCTTGGTCACCACGCCCAGGCGGTCGCCATCGCCGTCGAAGGCGAGGCCGAGTTCGCAATCGGTGGTGCGCAGGACTTCGATCAGGTCTTCGAGGTTTTCGGGATGGGCCGGATCGGGATGATGATTGGGGAAGTTGCCGTCGACTTCGCAGAACATCTCGACCACATCGCAGCCGAGTGCGCGGAACAAGGCCGGTGCATACGCCCCCGCGACGCCGTTGCCGCAATCGACCGCGATCTTGATCGGCCGCGCGAGCTTCACATCGCCGACGATGCGCTCGAGATAGCGCTGACCCAGATCGGCCGTGGTGTAGCCACCGGCGCCGCTCGCGAGCCGCCCGTCGAGCACACGCTGGCGCAGGTCGAGGATGGTGTCGCCGTAGATCGCCTCGCCCGCGATGACCATCTTCAGGCCGTTGTACTCGGGCGGGTTGTGCGAACCCGTGACCATGACGCCCGAGGCGGTGCCAAGCGTGAAGGTGCCGAAATAGACCATGGGCGTGACCACCACCCCGATGTCGATCACATCGACGCCGGCGGCGCGCAGGCCTTCCGCCAGGGCGCTGCTCAGTGCCGGGCCTGACAAGCGGCCGTCGCGCCCGATCACGACCGCGCGTTCGCCGCGCTCGCGCGCGAGCGAGCCGATGGCGCGGCCGATGATGCGCACGTTGTCTGGCGTGAGGGTGTCGGTCACGACACCGCGGATGTCGTAAGCCTTGAAGATCGATGCTGGGAGAGTGGTCATGGCGAGATCGCTGCTTCGGTCCGTTCAGAATGGGGCCCGTTCGCGGGCGGCGCGAGTGTAAACCCCTTACCAAGCCCTTTGCGTGACCAGCATTCCTGCAATCGCGGGCATTGATGCCCGGGTGTGCATTGCTACGCAGTTTTGGCCACCGATACCGCATAAGCGTCATACCGGTGTCGGCTCAGATCGCTACAATCGCCGCCCAACGCCGTCGGCCCGACCGCCGCATGCACGACTCGTCGCTCCGATCCTTTTGTCCTACACCAGGTTCGCACGCTCATGAAACCGATCCGCAAAGCCGTCTTCCCCGTCGCCGGTCTCGGCACCCGCTTTCTGCCGGCCACCAAGGCCATGCCCAAGGAGATGCTGCCGATCGTCGACAAGCCCTTGATCCAGTACGCGGTCGAAGAGGCGATTGCGGCCGGCATCACCGAATTGATCTTCATCACCGGGCGGCACAAGCGCGCGATCGAAGACCATTTCGACAGCGCCCCCGAACTCGAGGCCGAACTCGAAGCCAAGGGCAAGACCGAACTGCTCGAAACCGTGCGCGGCGTGCTGCCGGCCGGCGTGACTTGCATCTACATCCGCCAGCCCGCGCCCCTCGGCCTGGGCCACGCGGTGCTGTGCGCCAAGCCGGTGGTGGGCGACGAACCCTTTGCCGTCTTGCTCGCCGACGACCTGCTCGACGCCGAAGTGTCGGTGACCAAGCAATTGATCGAGGTGGCCCAAAAACGCGGCGGCAGCGTGCTGGGTGTGATGGATGTGCCCAAGGAAGACACGCGCAAATACGGCATCGTGACTCCGCGCCGCCTCGACGACCTGACCAGCGAAGTCATGGAGATCGTCGAAAAGCCCGAGCCGGCCAAGGCGCCCTCGACCATGGCCGTGGTGGGCCGCTATGTGCTCGAAGCCGAGATCTTCGACCGCCTGGAACGCACCCCGCGCGGCGCGGGCGGCGAGATCCAGCTCACCGACGGCATCTCCGATCTGCTCGCCAGCCGCCGTGTGTTTGCTCACCGTTACGCCGGCACCCGCTACGACTGCGGCAGCAAGCCTGGCTTCTTCGAGGCCACCGTGGCGTTCGCGCGCCGGCATCCGGAAATCATCACGGATGCATGAGCGGAGATTGCAAGTCCCCTAACCAGGCTACATTCCCTTTCATTCCAGACAGTGATGGCCCTGTTCCGACATGGCGGTCTCAGGAGAATAGACCTGTAAAATCTTGGGCGTTTCTTAAGAAAGCGCCACCCCATGATCCTCGTTACAGGGGGCGCCGGTTTCATCGGCGCCAACTTTGTCCTTGAATGGCTTGCTGTTCACCAAGAGGCTGTCCTCGTCGTCGACAAACTGACCTACGCAGGCAATCTCGAAAACCTGGCGTCGCTCGATAACGACTCACGCTTGCGGTTTGCCCAGGCAGACATTTGCGACCGCCCCGCCATCGAGGCGCTCATCGCAGAGCACCGCCCCCGCGCGATCGTGCATTTCGCCGCCGAAAGCCATGTGGATCGCTCGATCCACGGCCCCGGCGAATTCATCCGCACCAATGTCAACGGAACGTTCGAGCTGCTTGAGGCCGCGCGCGCCTTCTGGAGCGGCTTGAATGGCGCCGAGAAGGACGCCTTTCGCTTCCTGCATGTGTCGACCGATGAGGTCTACGGCAGCCTGAGCGATACCGACCCGGCGTTTTCCGAGACCACGGCGTATGCGCCCAACAGCCCGTATTCGGCCTCAAAAGCGGCGTCCGATCATCTGGTGCGCGCCTACCACCACACCTACGGCCTGCCCACGCTGACCACCAATTGCAGCAACAACTACGGGCCGTTCCAGTTTCCCGAGAAGCTGATCCCGTTGATGATCTTGAACGCGCTCGACGGCAAGCCGCTGCCGGTTTATGGCGACGGCCTCAATGTGCGCGACTGGCTGTATGTGCGCGACCATTGCCGCGCGATCATGCGCGTGCTCGAAGCGGGCCGCCTGGGCGAGACCTACAACATCGGCGGCAAGAACGAGATCAAGAACATCGATGTCGTGACCACGATCTGCGCCCTGCTCGACGAATTGCGCCCCAAGGCCGCCGGCCAATACGCCGACCAGATCACCTATGTGAAAGACCGCCCGGGTCACGACCGCCGTTATGCGATCGACCCGCGCAAGATCGAGGCCGAACTCGGCTGGACCCCGGCCGAAACCTTCGCCACCGGCTTTCGCAAAACGGTGCAGTGGTACCTCGACCATCCCGACTGGATTGCCCATGTGCGCGACGGCAGCTACCGCGACTGGATCGCCACCCAGTATGCGCAAGGGAGCGCACGATGATCGAACGCAAACGCAAAGGCATCATCCTCGCGGGCGGCTCGGGCACGCGCTTGTGGCCGGCCACGCAAGTCGTGTCCAAGCAATTGATGCCGGTCTACGACAAGCCCATGGTCTATTACCCGCTCAGCACCTTGATGCTGGCGGACATCCGCGATGTGCTGGTCATCTCGACGCCGCAAGACACGCCGCGCTTTCGCGATCTGCTCGGCGACGGCAGCCAATGGGGCATCAACCTCAGCTACGCCGTTCAGCCCTCGCCTGATGGCCTCGCCCAGGCCTTCATCATCGGCCGCGATTTCATCGGCCAGGACGATGCCGCCCTGGTGCTCGGCGACAACATCTTCTACGGCCATGATTTCGCCAACCAATTGATGCGCGCCGCCACCCGCGCGCAAGGCGCCACGGTCTTTGCCTACCATGTGCAAGACCCCGAGCGCTACGGCGTGGTCGATTTCGACAAACGCGGCCGCGCACTCTCGATCGAAGAAAAGCCCACCGCGCCCAAGAGCAATTACGCCGTCACCGGCTTGTACTTCTACGACAACCAGGTGGTGGACATCGCCGCGGCCGTCAAGCCTTCGGCGCGTGGCGAGCTCGAAATCACGAGCGTGAACCAGGCCTATCTCGACGCGGGCGCGCTCAATGTCGAGATCATGGGCCGCGGCATGGCCTGGCTCGACACGGGCACGCATGAATCGCTGCTCGAAGCCTCGTCCTTCATCGCCACGATCGAAAAACGCCAAGGCCTCAAGATCGCCTGCCCCGAAGAGATTGCGTTCCGCGCCGGCTGGATCGACGCCGAACAAGTGCGCAAGGCGGCAGAACCGCTCAGAAAAAACGATTACGGCCAGTACTTGCTGCGCCTGTTGCAGGAGAAGGTGTTTTGAAGGTTACCCCCACCGCTTTGCCCGAAGTCCTGATCCTCGAACCTAAAGTGTTCGGCGATGCGCGCGGCTTCTTCATGGAAAGCTGGAACGCCAAGGTGTTCCGCGAAGCCACCGGCTGCGATCTGCCCTTCGTGCAGGACAACCATTCGCGCTCGGCCAAGAATGTGCTGCGCGGCATCCATTACCAACTCGTCAAGCCGCAGGGCAAGCTCGTGCGCGTGGTGAGCGGCACGGTGCTCGACGTCGCCGTCGATCTGCGCCGCGCGTCGCCCAACTTCGGCAAATGGGTCGGCGTCGAACTCAGCGCCGAGAACCAGAAGCAGCTCTGGATTCCGCCCGGCTTCGGCCATGCCTTCGTGGTGCGCAGCGAGAGCGCCGATTTCCTCTACAAGACCACCGAATACTGGATTCCGGAATACGACCGCAATCTGCGTTGGAACGACCCCACGGTGGACATCGATTGGGGTTTGGGCGGCGCGCAACCGCTGCTCGCGGCCAAGGATGCGGCGGCGCCTTTGCTTGCCGAGGCCGAGGTGTTCGCGTGACGCGCATCCTCGTGACCGGCGTCAACGGCCAGGTGGGCTTCGAGTTGCTGCGCGCTTGCCAGCCTTTGGGGGAGGTGATCGGGCTCGATCGTCGGGCACTTGATCTGACCGACCCGCAAGCGATCCGGCGCGTGCTGCGCGAGGCCAAACCGGATGTCATCCTCAATCCCGCCGCATATACCGCGGTGGATCAGGCCGAGCAGGACGAACGCACCGCCACCGCCATCAACGGCGATGCAGTCGCCGTCATGGCCGAAGAAGCGGCACGCCTGAAGGCCTTGTTCGTGCATTACTCGACCGATTATGTCTTCGACGGCACCAAAGATGGCGCCTACACCGAGACCGATACGCCCAATCCGCAAAGCGCCTACGGCCGTAGCAAACTCGCGGGCGAACAGGCACTGCAAGCATCGCAGGCCGACTGGTTGTGTCTGCGTACGAGCTGGGTCTTTGCGTCGCGCGGCAAGAACTTCCTGCGCACCATCCTGCGCCTCGCGGCAGAGCGTGAAGAACTGCGCATCGTGGCCGATCAGGTCGGCGCGCCGACTTCTGCGCGCTTGCTTGAGGCAGCGACGGCGCCGGTGCTGCCTCGCGCGCGAGACGAACGGCACAACACAAACTTTGCGTCCCAAATACTGCATCTGACCGCAGCCGGAAAAACGACTTGGCACGGCTTTGCCAACCGCATCGTCGCCAAGACCTGAGAGGAAATCCCATGATCGAGCTCTATACCTTCGGCACCGGCAACGGCAAGCGTGCCTCCGTCATCCTCGAGGAGTGCGGCCTGGCCTACAAAGTGCACGCGGTGAACATCCGCGTCGGCGACCAGTTCAAGCCGGAGTTTCTGAAAATCTCTCCGAACAATCGTATTCCTGCCATCGTCGATTCGGACGGCCCGGAAGGCAAGCCGATTTCATTGTTCGAGTCCGGCGCGATTTTGCTTTATCTCGCCGGCAAGACCGGTAAATTTTTG
>CAXBRX010000078.1:0-10993 GCA_963977835.1 uncultured Derxia sp. | reverse complement strand
CGGTACGCCATCCAGCGCCGCGTACAAGTCGCCGCTCGCCGCGTCGTACGGCAGCGCGTCGGGCACGACGCATGCGCCGGCGAGCACACCGCAAAGCGCGCCCTTGAACAAACCCGCGCCCGCCGCGGCCCTCCCTGGCGCCTACCAGCGCACGGCCACGCCCGCCGAACTCACCGATGACGAAGACCTCGACGACGAGGACTTCGACGATGAGGACGAGGATGACGACGCATCGGGCCAGCCCCTGACCGACGAGCAGATCGCCTCCTTGCGCCAGGCGTTGGCAGCGCAGGAAAGCGCGGCTTCCGAATCGTCGGTCGTGCGCAATGCCGGGCGCTTGCTGACGGGCGTAGGCCTCGCATTGCTGGCATGGGTGTTTTTCGGCCAAGGCGGCGGCCTGTCGGTCTTTTTCGCCATTGCCGCCTTGTTCCTGGGCTCGCGGCTGCGCAACGCCTGAGCCCGCTGTTTTCGGATCGAATCCTCGTGAAAACTCTACAAGTCAAAATTCTCGACAAACGCATGCAGGATCAATTGCCTGCTTATGCGACCCATGGTGCCGCCGGTCTCGATCTGCGCGCCTGCATCGACGCGCCGCTGGAAATCCTGCCGGGCACGACGCATCTGATTCCGACCGGCCTCGCCATCCATATCGCCGATCCCGGCTATGCCGCGATGATCCTGCCGCGCTCGGGGCTCGGGCACAAACACGGCATCGTGCTGGGCAACCTCGTGGGCCTCATCGATTCCGATTACCAGGGCCAACTCATGGTGAGCACCTGGAATCGCGGCGACGAAGCCTTCGTGCTCAATCCGATGGAGCGCCTGGCGCAGCTCGTCGTGGTGCCGGTGCTGCAAGTCGAGCTCGAAGTGGTCAGCGAATTCAACCTGTCTTCGCGTGGCGTCGGAGGCTTCGGTTCGACCGGCAAGCATTGATCCCCTCAACAGGGGATGCCCGCACAGAGTGTGAGCTGTATCACGACACTTTTGCGTCAGTCGTCCTAGCATGATTGCATCGATGACGTCGCCATGATCCACCAAGGCGGCGCGCGCGGAGGCGCTCATGACCGGGATCATCTTTCGCAAAACCAGGGCGGGTGTGGCGGCGATCGGCGATCGAGTGGGTTCTTTACCCCGCGGCTTGCGCACTCTGCTGATCATGGTCAACGGCGAAACGCCGACCGAATCCTTGCTCGACCAGGCCCATGCCCTGCACCAGGGTGAAGCCGCATTGATCGAATTGCTGAATCTCGGCCTGATCGAACCCAACACCGGCGTCCTGCTCGATCCGACCACCACTGAATCCTTTGCGCCGACGGCCCATCAAGCAGGCCCGATTCCACAAGCGATGCGCAGCCTGGCCTTGGCGCGCGCGTATGCAGCCGCTTACATGCGCGACTTCACCGGCGACCAGACCGACACTTTCTCGACCTTGTTCACCCATGCCGAGAACGAAGCTGAATTGCTGCAATTGATCGAAAACTGCGCCCAGGTGATCGCCGATGTCGACGGCATCGAATCGGCCGCGCGCTTCACGCGGCGCACCCGCGCCTTGTTGCCGATGGCCGCCTGAAAACGCAGACCATAAAAAAACGCCCGCACGGTGCAGTGCGGGCGTTTTGTTTTTGGGAACCGCCAGCCGATCAGGCCAGGGTTTCCTCGGTCTCGGCGGCCGGACGCGCCTGATCTTCGGGGAATTCGAGGACCACATCGGCTTCGTCGCCCTCGCCCTTCATGTCCACGACCACGCGGCCACCGCCGGTCAGACGGCCGAACAACAACTCGTCGGCCAGCGCCTTGCGGATCGTGTCTTGAATCAGGCGTGCCATCGGGCGCGCGCCCATGAGCGGGTCGAAACCCTTGCGCGCCAGATGCTTGCGCACCGCGTCGGTGAAGCTGACCTCGACCTTCTTCTCGTGCAATTGCTCCTCGAGCTGCATGAGGAACTTCTCGACGACGCGCATGATGATGTCTTCGTCGAGCGCACGGAAATTGATGATCGCGTCGAGACGGTTGCGGAACTCGGGCGTGAACATCCGCTTGATCTCGGACATTTCGTCGCCGGCCTTCTTGTTCTGCTCGCCGAAGCCGATCCCGCGCTTTTGCAAGGTTTCGGCGCCCGCGTTCGTCGTCATGATGATGATGACGTTGCGGAAATCGGCCTTGCGCCCGTTGTTGTCGGTCAAGGTGCCGTGGTCCATCACCTGCAGCAGGATGTTGAAGACATCCGGATGCGCCTTCTCGATTTCGTCGAGCAGCAGCACCGCATGCGGCTTCTTGGTGATGGCTTCGGTCAGCAGACCGCCCTGGTCGAAACCGACATAGCCCGGAGGCGCACCGATGAGGCGCGACACCGCATGCCGCTCCATGTACTCGGACATGTCGAAGCGGATGAGCTCGATGCCGAGCACATAAGCCAGTTGCTTGGCGACTTCGGTCTTGCCGACACCGGTCGGGCCGCTGAACAAGAAGGAGCCGATCGGCTTCTCGGGCTTGCCGAGACCCGAGCGCGCCATCTTGATCGCGGCGGCGAGCGCTTCGATCGCCGGATCCTGGCCGAACACGGTCGCCTTGAGGTCGCGGTCGAGCGTCTGCAGCTTGCTGCGGTCGTCGCTCGACACGGTGGCCGGCGGAATGCGCGCGATCTTGGAAATGATGTCCTCGATCTCGGCCTTGCCGATGGTCTTCTTCTGCTTGCTCTTGGGCAGAATCCGTTGCGCCGCGCCGGCTTCGTCGATCACATCGATCGCCTTGTCGGGCAGATGACGGTCGTTGATGTACTTGGCCGCGAGTTCGGCCGCCGAGGTGAGCGCCTGCGACGAATACTTGACGCCGTGGTGTTCTTCGAAGCGCGACTTCAGCCCGCGCAAAATCTCGATGGTCTGTTCGACCGTCGGTTCGTTCACATCGATCTTCTGGAACCGACGCGACAGCGCATGATCTTTTTCGAAGATGCCGCGGTATTCGTTGTAGGTCGTGGCACCGATGCACTTGAGCTGGCCCGAGCTCAGGGCCGGCTTGAGCAGATTGGAGGCATCGAGCGTGCCGCCCGAGGCAGAACCGGCGCCGATCAGGGTGTGGATCTCGTCGATGAACAACACCGATTGCGGATTGTCCTTGAGCTGCTTGAGCACCGCCTTCAGACGCTGCTCGAAATCGCCGCGATACTTGGTGCCCGCGAGCAAGGCGCCCATGTCGAGCGAATAGACGATCGCGTTTTCGAGGATCTCGGGCACTTCGTTCTTGACGATGCGCCAGGCCAGGCCTTCCGCGATCGCGGTCTTGCCCACGCCAGCCTCACCGACCAGCAGCGGATTGTTCTTGCGCCGGCGGCACAGCACCTGAATGACGCGCTCGACTTCGGGTTCGCGCCCGATCAGCGGATCGATCTTGCCTTCGGCCGCGAGCTTGTTGAGGTTCTGCGTGAACTGATCGAGCGGCGTTTCCTTGGTGTTGGCGTTCTCGCCGTCCTGCTCCTGCTCGGTCGCTTCCTTCTTCTGCGGTTCGCTCGCGGCGGCCTTGCTGATGCCGTGCGAGATGTAATTCACCACATCGAGGCGCGTGATGCCTTGCTGGTGCAGGTAATAGACGGCGTGCGAATCCTTTTCGCCGAAGATCGCGACCAGCACATTGGCGCCGGTCACTTCCTTCTTGCCGTTGCTGGTGCTTTGGACATGCATGATGGCGCGCTGGATCACGCGCTGGAAGCCGAGCGTCGGCTGGGTGTCGATCTCTTCGGTACCGGGCACCTTGGGCGTGTTGTCGTCGATGAAATTCTTCAACGACTTGCGCAGGTCTTCGATGTTGCAGGCGCAAGCCCGCAGCACCTCGGCCGCCGACGGGTTGTCGAGCAGCGCAAGCAGCAGATGCTCGACGGTGATGAACTCGTGCCGGGCCTGCCTGGCCTCCACGAAAGCCATGTGAAGACTGACTTCCAACTCTTGGGCAATCATGCTTCCTCCATCACGCACTGCAGTGGATGTTGATGCTGCCGTGCAAAATCGACCACCTGTTCGACCTTCGTGGCCGCAACATCGCGAGGATAGACGCCACAGACGCCGCGTCCTTCACGATGCACCTTCAGCATGACTTGCGTGGCTTTCTCGCGCCCCATGCCAAAAAACTTCTGCAAGACGCTGACGACGAATTCCATCGGCGTGTAGTCGTCGTTGAGCAGCAGCACCTGATACATCGGCGGCGGTTTGACCGCCTGCGCCTGCCGCTCGGCAACGACTTGATCGTCTTGCTTGGTACTCATGAAACCTATTCTATGGAATCAACCTGATTCCGCAATTATCGTACCTACGCACAAACCGGCATATGCGGACATTTGCCCGGAATTTCCACCCCTGACTGTGCAAGATTGATTCCAGCCAGCACTCTGCCGCAGCAATCACGCACCATCACGAACATCCCTACGCCGATTCGGCATCACGTGTTTTGGGTACTTCCGGACTGGTGTTTGCGCGCCGAAACCGCCTTGACTTCAATGGTGATTGCCCAAAAAATTCGCAGCGTGCTTGTTGTCTTGCACCTCATCAGGTCGCCCGGCAACCCTAGAACCGTCGGTCAACGTAGTGCCCCACGGCGTCAAGTCAGCAATCACTCAGGCGAGTTGCGTGTCAGCTTCGTCCCCCGATGACCCCACCCACGACGGCGTTTCGCCCAGTGGTTTCAGCCATCGGCATGACGAAACCTACCACGTGACTCATGTTGCAAATGATCAGGGAAGAAAGCAGGCAGAAATGGCAACCGGCACGGTGAAGTGGTTCAACGACGCCAAGGGGTTCGGATTCATCACGCCCGATGATGGCGGCGAAGACTTGTTCGCGCATTTTTCGGCAATCCAGATGGGCGGCTTCAAAACGCTGAAAGAAGGCCAGAAGGTGACCTTCGAAGTGGTCCAAGGCCCCAAGGGCAAGCAAGCGTCCAACATCCAGGGCGCCTGACGCAACGACGCAGTCCAATGAAAATGGCCGCAGGTCTTTCGACTTGCGGCCATTTTTGTTTCCGGCGCCCCGCAGGGCGCCAGAACACGATCACATGTGGTCGATCATCACCTGGCCGAAGCCAGAGCACGACACCTGCGTCGCGCCTTCCATCAAGCGCGCGAAGTCATAGGTGACCTTCTTGCTGAGGATGGACTTTTCCATCGAGCTGATGATCAGATCGGCGGCTTCGAACCAGCCCATGTGACGCAGCATCATTTCGGCGGACAGGATTTCCGAGCCCGGATTCACATAATCCTTGCCGGCGTACTTCGGCGCGGTGCCGTGCGTCGCTTCGAACATCGCGACCGAATCCGACAGGTTGGCACCCGGGGCGATCCCGATGCCACCGACTTGCGCGGCCAGGGCGTCCGAGATGTAGTCGCCGTTCAGGTTCAGCGTGGCGATCACGCTGTATTCGGCCGGGCGCAGCAGGATTTGCTGGAGGAAGGCATCGGCGATCACGTCCTTGATCACGATGTCCTTGCCGGTCTTCGGATTCTTGAACTTGCACCACGGGCCGCCATCGATGAGTTCGGCGCCGAATTCCTTCTGCGCGAGGGCATAGCCCCAGTCGCGGAAGCCGCCTTCGGTGAACTTCATGATGTTGCCCTTGTGCACCAGGGCCACCGACGGACGGTCATTGTCGATCGCGTACTGGATCGCCTTGCGGACCAGACGCTCGGTGCCTTCACGCGAGACCGGCTTGATGCCGATGCCCGAGGTTTCGGGGAAGCGGATCTTCTTGACGCCCATTTCCTTGGTCAGGAAGGCGATGACCTTCTTGGCCTGCTCCGATTCCGCCGCCCATTCGATGCCGGCGTAAATGTCTTCGGAGTTTTCGCGGAAGATGACCATGTTGGTCTTTTCCGGTTCCTTGACCGGCGAAGGCACGCCCTTGAAGTACTGCACCGGGCGCAGGCAGACGTAGAGGTCGAGTTCCTGGCGCAGCGCGACGTTCAGCGAACGGATGCCGCCGCCGACCGGGGTCGTGAGCGGGCCCTTGATCGAGACCACGTAGTCCTTGAGGATCTGCAGGGTTTCCTCGGGCAGCCAGACGTCGGGACCATAGATCTTGGTCGACTTTTCACCGGCATAGATTTCCATCCAGTGAATTTGCTTCTTGCCGGCGTAGGCCTTGGCAACGGCGGCATCGACCACTTTGATCATCACCGGGGTGATGTCGAATCCGGTGCCATCGCCCTCGATGTACGGAATGATGGGATTGTCAGGAACATTGAGCGAGAAGTCGGCGTTGACCGTGATCTTCTTGCCGCCCTGCGGGATCTTGACGTGTTGGTACATCGATGTGCCTCCGCTGTTGGGACCTTGTGGGTGTTGGAAACGCGATTATGAACGTAAGTGTTGTGCCGGCGGACCATGCCTGCATCACCGGCGCCACCGACATCCGTCATGCAAGTCTTGTATAAGACATAAGACACGGCATTATGCCGGAGTTTTCGCGATGTGATGATGCAATGCCGCAATGCGGAATTCTCTTCAGGACCGCGCCAAGCGCCCTGACTTCCCACAACGAACCCCATCCCGCAGCGCACACACGTTGTTTTTGTGCCAGCGCCCAATGCAAGCGGATTCAAGGTGTGCAGTCACTACGCCTGAACGGACCGATACTTGCCGGCGCCTGACCCCGACGGCGCGAAGTCGAGAGAGATCTGTTCACATCTGTCAACCGACTAGCACTTATGGGCGTTTTTGGCCCTGGCACCCGTGTACCGCGCGGTACCGTGCCTTAAAACCACTCTAGAGAGGAAACACCATGAAGTTGATCGCTGCTCTGATCTCGTCGCTGTTCGCCGCTGCCGCTTTCGCGCAAGCCCCCGCCGCCGCCCCGGCTGCCCCGGCGAAGGCCGAAGCCAAGGCTGAAGCCAAGGCCGCGCCCGCCGCCAAGGCCGAAGAAAAGAAGGAAGCGAAGAAGGAAGCGAAGAAGGAAGAGAAGAAGGCTGAGAAGAAGGAAGCCAAGAAGGAAGAAAAGAAAGAAGAGAAGAAGGAAGCCAAGAAGGAAGAGAAGAAGTCGTAATCTTCCCGGGTCTTTCTGACTCCATGAAGGGCGGGCTCTCCCGCCCTTCTTTTTTGGCGGCGACGAACAGCGCGTGCACAATCCGCCGCATTCGTCCTTTTTTGTTCTTCCGCGCCGATGAAATCTCCCGTTTTGTCCTTGATTGCCGGACTGTCCGCCATCGTCTTCGCCGCCGGTGCGCAAGCCCAGCAAGTGCCGCAACCGACGCTGCCGATCGCGCCCTTGAGCGCCGGCATCTATGTGATTCAAGCCGAGGTGGCCAGCACGCCGATGCAACAACAGATCGGCCTGATGGGACGCACAGCGCTCTCGTCCAACGGCGGCATGCTGTTCATCTTCGACGCGAGCTCGCTGCATTGCATGTGGATGCGCAACACCTTGTTGCCGCTGTCAGTCGCGTTCATCGACGACAACGGCAGCATCACCAATATCGAAGACATGGCACCCAAGACCGAGAACACGCATTGCGCCGTGCGTCCGGCGCGCTATGCGCTCGAAATGTCCAAAGGCTGGTTCGCCAAGCGCGGCATCAAGCCCGGCACCACCATCGAAGGCCTGAAAAAACCCTGATGCCTTCATGTGGGGTATGTCGGGATCGCCACAAACCGGGCCGATTCCGACGTCGCCGTGCGCCCGAAAATGGGCGCAAAAACGCAGGACGATGATTTCCCGAGTAATTTAGTCGCTGGCACGGGTGTTGCAGAAGGATCGCTGTCGTCGATCCCTTTTCTTGCGAGCGACCCATGCCGGACCCGATCTATCTCGATTATTCCGCGACCACGCCGGTCGATCCGCGCGTTGCCCAGGCCATGTGGCCCTGGCTCGTCGAAAAATTCGGCAATCCGGCCAGCCGCTCGCATGCCTACGGCTGGGCGGCCGAAGAAGCGGTCGAGAATGCGCGCGCCCAGGTCGCTGCGCTGATCAACGCCGATCCGCGCGAAATCGTCTGGACTTCGGGCGCAACCGAGGCCAACAACCTCGCCATCAAGGGCGCGGCGCAATTCCTCGCATCGCGCGGGCGCCATCTCATCACCGTCAAGACCGAGCACAAATCGGTGCTCGACACTGCGCGCGAACTCGAACGCCTGGGTTTCTCCGCGACCTTCCTCGATGTGGACGCCGACGGCCTCGTCGATCCGCAAGCCGTTGCCGACGCGATCCGCCCCGACACGACGCTGGTGTCGATGATGATCGTCAACAACGAGACCGGCGTGGTGCAAGACGTGGCCGCGGTGGCACGCATCTGCCGCGCGCGCGGCGTGCTCCTGCATTGCGACGCGGTGCAGGCGATCGGCAAACTGCCGGTCGACGTGGAAGCGATCGGCTGCGATCTGCTCACCATGTCGGCCCACAAGATCTACGGCCCGAAAGGCATCGGTGCGTTGTATGTGCGCCGCAAGCCGCGCGTGCGCATCGAGCCGCAAATCCATGGCGGCGGACACGAGCGCGGCATGCGTTCGGGCACCCTGCCCGTGCATCAGATCGTCGGCATGGGCGAAGCGCTGCGTCTCGCGCGCGAAGAAATGCCGGCCGAGATCGAACGTGTGCGCGCCTTGCGCGAACGCCTGCACGCTGGCTTGTCGACGCTCGACGAGGTCTATGTCAACGGCAGCCTCGAACACCGCATCGCGCACAACCTCAATCTGAGCTTCGCCTTCGTCGAAGGCGAATCGCTGATCATGGGCTGTAAAGGCATCGCGGTGTCGTCGGGCTCGGCCTGCACCTCGGCCAGCCTCGAACCCAGCTATGTGCTGCGTGCCATGGGCCGCAGCGATGAACTCGCGCACAGCTCGATCCGCTTCACGCTCGGCCGCTTCACGACCGAAGCCGAGATCGACGCGGCGATCGCCGAAGTGAAGGGCTGCGTGCAACGTCTGCGCGAATTGAGCCCGTTGTGGGAAATGCATTGCAACGGCATCGACCTCGCGTCGGTGCAATGGGCGGCGCACTGATCCGCGCAGCGAACCGACCTGACCCTCTGGAGAAACGACCATGTCCTACAGCGAAAAAGTCATCGACCATTACGAGAACCCGCGCAATGTCGGCAGTTTCGGCGCGGACGAAGACGGCGTGGGCACCGGCATGGTCGGCGCGCCGGCCTGCGGCGATGTGATGCGCCTGCAGATCAAGGTCGTCGACGGCGTCATCACCGACGCGCGCTTCAAGACCTACGGTTGCGGCTCGGCGATCGCCTCGTCGTCGCTCGTGACCGAGTTGGTCAAGGGCATGACGATCGACGAAGCGCTCGAACTCAAGAACACCCAGATCGCCGAAGAACTCGCGCTGCCGCCGGTCAAGATCCATTGCTCGATCCTGGCCGAAGACGCGATCAAGGCTGCGATCTCCGATTACCGCGAGCGCGCCGACAGCGCGGCGCCCGCGCAAGCGCAAGCTGCCTGAAGCGCCTGCGCCCAAGACGACACCAAGCACGACCCTCTGGAAACCATTTCTACGCAACAGGAGTTGCCATGACCGCCGAAGCCCTTGCCCTGCCCATCCAGTTCACCGACAGCGCCCTGAGCAAGGTGCGCGAGCTCATCGAAGACGAAGGCAATGCCGACCTGAAGCTGCGCGTGTACGTCTCGGGCGGCGGCTGCTCGGGCTTTCAGTACGGCTTCGCCTTCGATGAAGCGCCCAACGACGACGACATGGTGTTCGAGGCCGAGGGCGTGAACATCCTGGTCGATTCGATGAGCCTGCAATACCTGGGCGGTGCGCAAGTGGACTTCCAGGACGGGCTCGAAGGTTCGCGCTTCGTCATCACCAACCCGAACGCGACCTCGACCTGCAGTTGCGGCAGTTCGTTCTCGGTCTGAACACCGAACTTTTTTGCGGGAGATTCGACATGAGCATCAGCGTGACCGAAAAAGCAGCGCGCCACATCTCGCGCTCGATCGCCAAGCGCGGCAAAGGACTGGGCCTGCGCCTGGGCGTGCGCACGAGCGGTTGCTCGGGTCTGGCCTATGCGATCGAGTATGTCGACGAGGTGGCGCCCGAAGACCTCAGCTTCGAAAGCCACGGCGTCAGTCTGTACATCGACCCGAAAAGCCACACCATCCTGCAAGGGACCGAACTCGACTTCGTGCGCGAAGGCCTGAACGAAGGCTTCAAGTTCAACAACCCGAACGCCAAGGCCACCTGCGGCTGCGGCGAGAGCTTCTCGGTCTGATCATTCGGGTGCACCGCCGGCGCGGGGTGCACCGACCATGGCATTGCCCCGGGAGTGCATGCTGCCGGGGCGCGCTGCTGTCCATCGTCATCCGCCGTCCGCCTGCGCGGCCTTTTCATGCCGACCACCGCCGCGACGTTCGCGGCCAGCCATGTTTTTCGCTCCAAAAACAGTGTCGCGGCCGCTTGTCGGCAAGCCGACAATCGCCACAGCAGCCGAGAAAATCTTCGGCGCCGTGAAGCTAACTCAATGATTTAAATCGCTTTTCTTCCTTGGCACACCGATTGCACTAGTGAAGGTGTGGAGGGAACGATGGCGACCATCAACGACACGACACTGCGCGACGGCGAACAGACCGCAGGCGTCGCATTCAGCACCGACGAGAAGCTCGCGATCGCGCGCGCGCTCGATGCGCTGGGCGTTCCCGAACTCGAAGTCGGCATCCCGGTCATGGGTGCCGAAGAACGCGAGGTCATCAACGCGATCGCCGATCTGAATCTGGGCGCCGCGCTGATGGTCTGGGGCCGCATGTGCGATGCCGATCTCTCGGCCGCCCTGCAATGCCGGGTCGACCTCATTCATCTGTCGGTGCCGGTTTCCGACATCCAGATCGAAGCCAAGCTGCGCCGCGACCGGCGTGCGGTGCTCGATCTGGTCAAGAATTTCGTTCCGCGCGCCGTCGATGCGGTCGGCGCGCCGATCTCGGTCGGCTTCGAAGACGCTTCGCGCGCCGATCCGACCTTTCTGCACGAACTCGCCGAACTCGCCGAACGCAACGGTGCGCGCCGCGTGCGCTATGCC
>CAXBRX010000077.1:0-11024 GCA_963977835.1 uncultured Derxia sp. | reverse complement strand
TGCTGGCCCTTCTTGAGCTGGAACACGCCGTCATCCAGAAAGACCAGCGATACATCCTGGTCGAACGCGGCCGCGATCAACACGACTTCGAGCGATTCGAGCGCATAGACCGTCCCGTAAGGCGCTTTGCGGTTCACGAACATGAATTTCTTGGGAGCACTCATGGTCGCCTCAGTCTCCGAACACGACGGTGCGATCGGCCTTGATGCCGGTATCGATCAATTGACCCAGACCCGAGATGCGAAACCCCGGCGCGAGCACTTCGTCCTTGATGCCGCGCCGCAGGCCCGCGGCCACGCAGACCACGAGATCGACCTTGTGCTCCTCGGCCAGCTTGCTCCAGCGCGCGACGATGTTGCGATCGTCCTGCGGCGGTTCGGTCAGCTTGGTCGCGTTGTTCACCCCATCGTGATAGAAGAACACGCGCTGGATCTCATGGCCTTTGGCCAAGGCGGCCTTGCAGAACAGGTAGGCCGAGTCGGCTGCCTGATGCTGGTAGGGCCCTTCGTTGACGAGTACGCCGAACTTCATGCGGTCATCCTTTCGTCGAGTGGGCTCAGAAGCGGATGTGCGTCGACGCGTTCAGGTTCACGCGCGAACCACGCCAGTCGTCGATCAGATACTTGGTGAACGGCAATCCGGTCTTTTCGAAAAAGCGCGGCCAGCCGATGCGCTCGATCCAGTCCGACATGCGTTCCCAGGCGCGCGCATCTTCCTTGTAGGTGTAGAGAATCTTCTTGACCATCGCCGACACCTCGGGCCAGCGCGGCGCGTTGTTGGGCAGGCCCGCGGCCACCATCTTCATGAAGGTCGGCTTGCCGCGCGCATTCGAATTCTTGCCGCCGACCCAGATCGCGAGCTTGGAATGCTCGGGATCGTTGATCTGCATCGGCGGGCACGGCGGATAGCAAGCGCCGCAGCAGATGCATTTGGCTTCATCGACTTCGAGCGAAGGCTTGCCGTTGACGAGCGCCGGGCGGATGGCCGCGACCGGACAACGCGCCACGACCGCCGGGCGTTCGCAGACATTGGCGACGAGGTCGTGATTGATCTTGGGCGGTTTGGTGTGCTGGACGATGATCGCGATGTCGGCCTGGCCGCCGCAATTGATTTCGCAGCACGAGGTGGAAAGATGCACGCGATTGGGCATTTCCTCGCGCTTGAATTCCTCGTACAACTCATCCATCAGCGCCTTGACCACGCCCGACGCATCGGTGCCCGGGATGTCGCAATGCAGCCAGCCTTGGGTGTGCGCGATCATCGACACCGAATTGCCGGTGCCGCCGACCGGAAAGCCTTCGCCCTCGAGCTTGTCGATGAGCGGTGCAACCTTCTTCTCGTCCGCGACCATGAACTCGACATTCGAGCGGATCGTGAAGCGCATATGCCCTTCGGCGAACTTGTCGGCGATGTCGCACAGCTTGCGGATGGTGTGCACATCCATCTGGCGCTGCGTGCCCGCGCGCACCGACCAGACTTGATCGCCGGTGTACGCCACATGGTGCAGCACACCGGGGCGCGGCCGGTCGTGATACTTCCAGTTGCCGTAATTCTTGAGCAGCGTCGGATGCAGAAACTGCTTGTTGTCGGGCACGCCGCTTTCGATCGCGCGGCGCATTTGCGCTGTGGCCATGTGAGTCGTCTCCTGATGTTCTCGATCGTGTTGTCGATGTCCGGACGGCTCAGGCCGCCTGCTTGCGCGCCTGGGCCTTGGCGACTTCTTCGTCCCAGCCGTCCATGCGCACATAAGGATTGGTGCGCGGGCTGGCCACCATGTTCGCGTCGATCGGAATCTCGAGCGCTTCGAGGAAGGCGACCAGGCCGATGCGTTCGATCATTTCGCCGGTGCGTTCATGTTCGAGCGCGTTCTCGGCGAAGAAGTCGATGATCTTCTGCGCGAGTTCAACCAACTGTTCGCGGTCTTCCTCGGTTTCGAGCTTCATGAAAGGCACCACCACCGTGCCCATCAGATCGCCGATCTTGAGCGTGCGCTTGCCGCCCACGAGGATGGTCGCGCCCTTGTCGACGCCGGGCGCGAGGCCACCGGTGATCACGTTGATGCAATGCATGCAGCGCACGCAATCGCGGTTCTCGATCTCGAGCGCCTGGGTGTCGTTGAACTTGACCGCGGTGATGGTCTCGCCGCTGCGAACCTTGCTCGCGTCCTTGATCTGGATGGCCTTGGTCGGGCAACGCGCCACCACGTTGTTCACGAGCTCGTCCATGCCATGGCCGGCAAAGTACTTCTTCACCAGCGCCTCGTCGGCGCGGATGTTGTCGCGCCAGGTGCCGATGACGGCCATGTCGGCGCGTTGGATCGAGTTCATGCAATCGTTGGGGCAGCCCGAAAACTTGAACTTGAATTTGTAGGGCAGCGAAGGACGATGGATGTCGTCGAGGAAGTTGTTGATGACCGCGCGATGCGCCTGCGCTTCGTCGTAGCACGATTGCTCGCAACGCGCCGCGCCCACGCACGACATCGAGGTACGCACCGCCGGGCCCGCGCCGCCGAGGTCGAAGCCGAGTTCATTGATCGCGTCGAAGGCGGCTTGCACGTTCTCGGTCTTGGCGCCCTGGAACATGATGTCGCCCGACTGGCCGTGAAAGGCGATCAGGCCCGAGCCGTGCTGTTCCCAGATGTCGCAGAACTTGCGCAGGATGTCGGTGTTGTAATGCATGCCCGGGGGCGGCATCACGCGCAGAGTGTGGAACTCGGCGGCGTCCTTGAACTTGGGCTTGCCTTCGGCATCTTTGAGTTCGGTGAAGCGCGGGATCACGCCGCCGCCATACCCCGCCACGCCGACCGTGCCGCCCTTCCAATAGCCTTTGCGGGTCTCGTACGAGGTCTCGAGCTGGCCGAGCAGATCGACCATGTAGTCCTTGTCTTGCGCCAGACGTTTGAGTCCGGTCACGAAACTCGGCCAGGGGCCGGATTCGAGTGCGTCCAACATCGGGGTCGGGTGGGCAGGCTTGGCCATGTCTCGTCTCCTGTTGCGCGGTCTCCGTGTGGGCCGCGCATGTCGTATTGGGGCGCACCGCCGATACACCTCGGGGTACGGTGAACGCATCGTAGGGGTGAAGGTGCAAGGCGCCCATTCCTCCTGTCGGTAAGAACGGCCCCTCCTTTCAGGGCATGCGGGGGCTACCCGGATGGGCTATCGCCGCCATCGCTCCGCGTGGTGATAGACGCCCGACACCGCGCACGCGCCCAATACCACGCACGAAAGAGGGTCGGCGATCGGCGTCGACCCAGCCGCTTTCGCACCGACAACACGCCGCCCAACCCCAGGAGCGGCCGTGAGGGAGACAACCCAGATGGCTCATATCGTGATCATCGGCGCCGGCATCGGCGGCCTGCCCATGGCGTTCGAAATGCGCGCGCTCGCACGCCCCGACGACCTCGTCACCGTGGTGAGCAACACGCCGCGCTTTCATTTCGTGCCCAGCAACCCGTGGGTGGCGGTCAATTGGCGCCAGCGCACCGACATCGAGCTCGACCTCGAACCCATCCTCAAGCGTCGCAAGATCGGCTTCACTGCTGCAGGTGCAAAACGCGTGCATCCGGAAGAAAACCGCGTCGAACTCGGCGACGGCACCAGCCTGAAATACGACTACCTGGTGGTCGCCACCGGCCCCAAGCTCGCCTTCGACGAAGTGCCCGGTCTCGGCCCCGCGTCGATGGGCGGCTTCACGCAATCGATCTGCCATGTCGACCATGCGGTCGATGCCGAAAAGAACTGGCAAGCCTTCGTGCAGAACCCGGGCCATGTCGTGGTCGGCGCGGTGCAAGGCGCGTCGTGCTACGGGCCGGCCTATGAATTCGCAATGATCATGGACACCGATTTGCGGCGCCGCAAAATCCGCGACAAGGTGCCGATGACCTTCGTCACCGCCGAGCCCTACATCGGCCATCTGGGCCTGGGCGGTGTCGGCGACTCCAAAGGTCTGCTCGAATCGGCCTTCCGCGACCGGCACATCAAATGGATCTGCAATGCGAAGGTCACCAAGGTCGAGGCCGGCAAGATGTTCGTGGCCGAGCACAACGAAGACGGCACGGTCAAGAAAGAGCACACGCTCGACTTCAAGTACTCGATGATGCTGCCCGCCTTCAAGGGCGTGGACGCGGTGTTCGGCATCGAAGGCCTGACCAATCCGCGCGGCTTCATCCTCATCGATGAACACCAGCGCAACCCCAAGTACCGCAACATTTTCTCGGTCGGCGTTTGCGTGGCGATTCCACCCGTCGAACCGACGCCGGTGCCGGTGGGCGCGCCCAAGACCGGCTACATGATCGAATCGATGGTCACCGCCACGGCGCACAACATCCGCGCCGCGCTCGATTGCCAGGAACTCACCAAGAAGGCGACCTGGAACGCCGTCTGTCTGGCCGATTTCGGCGATTCGGGCGCCGCCTTCGTCGCGCTGCCGCAGATTCCGCCGCGCAACGTCAACTGGTTCTCCGAAGGCAAATGGGTGCACCTGGCCAAGGTCGCGTTCGAGAAGTACTTCCTGCGCAAGATGAAGGCCGGCACCACCGAACCGGTGTTCGAGAAGGTGGTGCTCAAGGCGCTCGGCGTCATGAAGCTCAAAGGCTGATCGAGACGCGGGCCATCGCCATGGAGACCTCACCGCCGCTCGCGCAGTTTGTCGTGCCCTGGGGCAAGCAGGAAGTGAGCTTGCAGGAAGTCCGCTTCGAGGCGGGCGGGGCACACCTGCTGCGCGTGCGCATCCGCGAAGGCAAGCGCTTCACCATCTTCGATGTCGACGCCGCGACCGCGCTCGCCTGGGCCGAGCCGATGCGCGCCTGGGCGCTCGCACAGCCGGGCGCCCAAGCGGTGCCGGTGCACGAGGACAGCGCATGAACGCCTTGCCGCAGTCCTGGAACACCGCGCCCGGCGCCACCGAAGCGATGACCGACATCGTCTTTGCGCTGCACGGCACCGAACTCGATGCCGATTATCGGGGGCCGCTTTGGAGCGCGCTGTGCCAAGCCGCGCCCTGGCTGCGCGAACAGCCGCTCGCGGGCATGCACGCGCTCAAGAGCGCGCACGAAGCCAAGACACGCACCCTGCTGCTGCCGCGCCGCGCCCGGCTGCAGGTGCGCGTTCCGGTGCGCGAGGCGGCGCGCGCGCTGGCATTGACGGGCAGCCGCCTCCTGGTCGGTGAGCACGCCGTGCAATTGGGCCAAGCACACGAGCGCCCGCTGGTGGCGGCCAACACCTTGTACGCCGAGCTGGTGGCGCTCGGCACCGACGACGAGATCGCCTTCACCCGCGAACTCCAATCGGCGCTCGACGCCCTCGCGGTGAAGGCGCACCTGATCTGCGGCCGCGCACGGCAATGGCACACCGCCGCCGATCCGCAATGGCCGAGCCTCACCGGCTTTCCGGTGGCCTTGCACGGGCTCAAACCCGAGGCCTCGCTGCGCGTGCAATGCGCGGGCGTCGGCCGTGGTCGCGCCTGGGGCTGCGGCTTGTTCGTGCCGCACAAAGCCATCACCGGACTCGATTGAACAAAACCCTCAGGAGACAGCCAACCATGGGCATCATGATCGACGGCACCGAACGCGACACCGACGACGAAGGCTATCTGCTCGAAGCCGATCTCAGCGACGACGCCTGCCGCGCGCTGGCCGCGGCCGAGAGCATCGAATTGACCGACGCGCATTGGAAGGTGCTGAACTACCTGCGCGACAGCTACCGCGAACACGGCCACAGCCCCAACTTCCGCACCATGCTCAAGGAAGTGCAGGACATCGATCCCGCGCTCGACAACAAGACCTTGTACGAGCTGTTCCCCATGGGCCCGGCCAAGCAAGGCGCGCGCATCGCGGGCCTGACCAAGCCATTCGGCAAAGGCGGGTACTGACGCTCCCGCGGCGAGGACACCATGGCCGGCATCCGGATCAAGAGCCGTTGGTTCAACAGCGAGCGCCCCAAGACGCTCGGCGAAATCGCGGGCGCCTCAGCCTTCATCGTCTGGCGCGTGTCGCAACAAGTGCTCAAGAACATGCGCCAGGCGGACTTCGACATTCCGCCGGGGCCGCGCTATTTCGACTTCCTGTCGGAATGGTTGGTGTTCCTGATCCAGATCGCCGACCGCATGATCTATGTGCGCAAGACGCTCGAAGAGCGCGACGCCTTCACCTGCGCGCTCGCCAACCGGGTCGGTGAAATCCTCGCCGACAACCGCGAGGATCTGCTCGGCGAACCGATGGGCGAATCGCGCACCGACGGCTGCAAAGGCAGTTTCATCGATCTGCTCAATCTGCGCTCTGCCGATTACGCCGATTTCGGCTTCGAGAATGAACAAGTCGATTACGGTTTTCGCCGTTATCTGGCCGACCATCTGATCTGGACCGTCGGCGAACGCGACGCGATCTGGATGCACGATCAGGTCATGGAGATCGAAGCACCACAAGCCGTCGAACTCATCTGCCGCGGCCTGCGCGGCCTGCTCGACGAAGAACCCCGGCCCGCTCGGCGCGCGGCCTCGATCAGCGGAGACTGACATGAGCACCGCCACGCTCGAACGCCAGGCCCGGGTCTGCGCCCGCGATCCGTTCGACCTCAACGACCACGAGGCCTATGCGCGCTGGCGCGAGCACAAGCTCGCCCATCTGCCGCGCACGGCCGAAGCACTCATCGTCGAAGTGCGCGATCCGCAAGCGCTCAGCCACGCCGAGCGCGGTGCCCTCAACGCGCGGCTGCACAGCGCGAACATGGCGATCTATGCAAGCGCACGGCGCAGCCCCGACAAAGACCTGCCGCGCGCGATCGGCCGCCAATTCGGCCTGGCGCGCCTCGACGCGAACTGGCTCGCCGACGAAGACGGCATCAGCAGCGTGACAGTGCGCGCCGAGCCGACGCGCCAGGACTTCATCCCCTACACCGACCGCCCCATCCGCTGGCATACCGACGGCTATTACAACCCGCCGCACAAGCGCATCCGCGCGATGGTGCTGCATTGTGTGCAGGACGCGCAGTCGGGCGGCGAGAACGCCTTGCTCGATCATGAAATCGCCTACCTGCGCCTGCGCGATGCCGACCCGGCCCACATCGCCGCCTTGATGGCGCCCGACGCGATGCTGATTCCCGAACGCGCGGACGCGCTCGGCGTGGCGCGCGCAGCCCAGGCCGGCCCGGTGTTCACGGTTTGCGACGATGGCCGCCTGCACATGCGCTACACCGCGCGCACCCGCAGCATCGCCTGGAAGAACGATGCCGCCACACAGGCCGCGGTCCGCGCGCTGGAGGCCTTGCTCGCGAGCGACGACCCCGCCATCTGCCGCACCCGGCTCGCGCCCGGCATGGGCTTGCTCTGCGCCAATGTGTTGCACGACCGCAGCGGCTTCGTCGATGATCCGGCCCGGCCGCGTCTGCTTTACCGCGCGCGGTATTACGACGCCTTGCCGGTCTGAGCCAAAGCGCCTCAATCGTCCTTCAGGCTCTTCTTCACCGACTTGATGAACTTGCCGAAATCGCGATCCTTCTGACGCCGCTCCACCTGCGACATCTCGTGGAACGCGGACTCCGCGCGCAGCTTGAGAAAGTTGTCGTAATGCGCGCGGCTGAGCACGCCGGACTCGACGGCGGCGAGCACCGCGCAGCCGCGCTCCCTGGTATGGGTGCAATCGCGGAAACGGCAGCCGGCCCCCAAGGTGTCGATGTCGGCATAGCTGCCCGCCAAGCCTTCGTCGGCGGCGACGATGCCGAATTCGCGCATGCCGGGGTTGTCGATCACGAGCGCACCGCCAGCCAGGCGGATCAATTCGCGCCGCACGGTGGTGTGCCGACCCTCGCCGGTGCCGCTAACCGAGCCGGTCTCTTGCGCGGCGCGTCCGACCAGATGATTGATGAGCGTGCTCTTGCCCACGCCCGATGAACCGACGAAACAATAGGTCTTGCCCGGCACCAGCAAGCGCTCGAGCGCGTCCACGCCGTCTTGCGTGAGATTGCTCAGCGCCAGGATCGGCACGTCGATCCCCGCGGCGCGAATCTGCGCTTCTTGCGCGGCACGCAATTCGGGCGCGACCAGATCGGTCTTGGTCAAGAGCACGATGGGATCGGCGCCGCCTTCGCGCACCATGACGAGGTAGCGCTCGAGCCGCTTGAGGTTGAAGTCGAAATGGCACGACTGGACGATGACGACGACATCGACATTCGCCGCAATCATCTGCAACTCGGCGCCGCTGCCCACAGCCTTGCGCTGCAAGACCGTGCGGCGTTCGAGCACCGCGTGCACCATGCCGAAATCATCGCTCGGCTGGCGGCGCACACAGACCCAATCGCCCACGCAAGGCGCCTCGTGCGCGGCCTGTTGCCGATGCATGAACGCCCCCGCGAGCTTGGCTCTGAACATGCCGCCGGCATCGATCAGCAACCATTGATCGCGATCGACCGCGGCAACGCGCGCGATGCCATCATCAGCTTCGCATTGCGCGCGCTGCGCAAACCAATCATTCCAACCGAGAGCCTGCAATGCTTCAGGTACGTGCGTCATGGCCACGTATTCTGAAGAATCCCGCCTCAATCATCCAGGGCTTGAGCGAACCGTTGCTGATACGCCGCTTGCGCCTGTTGCACGATGCGAGATCACGGTCTTAGTCTTCGCGCCAATGCGCCTCGAGGCGCGTCAACCAAAAAGCAAGGCAGATCGGCGCGCAGTTGACGCCATTGCGTCATGGCATCGCATGGCAAACGCGGCACACTGGCGCCTGCCTCGTCTTTCATATGCTCGACATGCCTGCCTTCGCACCTTCTCGCCACGCCCTTCGGCGCTTCGTTCGATGCCTGGCGCTCTTTGCATGCAGCGCGTTTGCCGCGCGAGCGTTCGCTGCCGGACCCGATCCGCTCGAAACCTTGCGCAAGGAAATCGCCCAGGCGATTGCGAAAGGCGATCTCGCGCCGATCCGCCATGTGATCGCGATGCACGCCGCGGCCGGGCCCGCGCCGTTCGAGGTCGAGGTGGCCGAAGACGACGGAAAGATCCTCTGGCCCGCGCGCCCGTCCTCGGTCACGCCCGACGAATGGGCGGCACTCAAGCGCAGCAAACTCGTTTATGGCTTTCCCGAGAACCACCATCTTTCACTGCAATTGATGGATCTCGACGAAGATGGCAAGCGCGATCTGATCATCGAGTCTTACCTGGGCGGCACGGGCTTGTTCTCCGGTGTCAGCGTCCATCGCCGTGTCGGCAACCAATTCGTCGGGCAAAAGAAAGACCCCGACGACAATTCGTTCTACACCATCAACGGCCGCGGCAGCGATCAAGAAGCCGATTGGATTCGCCTCGGCGGGCGCGTCTATCTCGCCTATCGCAATGGCGACTACGGCTACGACGAATTGTTCCTGATGCGTGCTTTCGGCGCGCCACTGAACGAGGTCGACGGCCTCGTCGTCGAATACCGCTACCGGCACCGGGTCTCAGACAAAGTGCTCCATGGCGAATACAGCCCGCCGACCCCGCTCGACCCCGAGTTGCGCCGCGCCTTGCAAACCGCGCTCGATCAGATCGGCGACACACCGGCACAAGACAGCGGCGGGAAGTTTCCTCAATGTCCCTTGCCCGAGGGCATGACCGAAGACGACAGCAATTGGCCGTGGTTCGGCCCCGGCCATTACACTTTCGGGATCGTCGCGGATCTTCCGGTTCAGGTCGGCACGCAATGCCATGCCGCGCGTCTCATCGCTTATCGCAGCAGCTACCTCACCGATCGGGACCAAGTGCCCACGAGCTTGAGCTACATGCGCTCACCCGACGATACCGAACAAGAGATCGAGGTACAGACCAAGCGCACACCGGTGCGCGTGCGCCGCGGTCATTTTCCGCTGCCGACGCCCGACTGAAGCGCGGCTCACCGCCGCGCCGCGTCCGATTCTTCCGACCAGATCGTCTTGTCGTTGCCGACCGCTGGGCATTCGACCGGAATGCCCGGTTTGAGCGTCAGCCGCTGCACCCCGCCTTCTTGTACCGGCACCTCGATGGTCCGGTAACCGGGCGCGGCCGCGCACAGACTCCAGTAGTAATCGAGCGCGCCGTGCAAGGCCATCACCTCGACCCGCCATTCGCGCACGGCGTCGAAATGCACGGCGCCTTGTGCATCGGCCACCGCGACCGGCGCGCTCAACACGCCAGGCGCCGGATGCGCGCGCGCCACGAGGGTGACGCGTGCCTTGGCGACCGGCGCGCCCGCGGCATCGACCACCTTGGCATCGACTTCGGGCTGCAGCGTCTTGTAGACGGGATAAGGCACGCACGCGCTTGCCAGCGAGGTGCACGCCGCGAGCAGCGCGACGCGAACGATCGATCGACGGGCGGTCATTCGTTTTCCAGAATCATTGCATCCGCAAGGCCGCGAAACCGCGCAGTACCGGCGAATCGAAAGGTGTGGCTTCGAGCTTCTTGCCGAGATAGGCGTGCAGGCATTGCAGACGCTTCTCGCAAAAATCCTCGTCGTCATTGCGTTCCATCTCGCAAGGCGCATCGGCGAGCAATTCGGTCTGCGCCTTGGTATCGCCTTGAAGCAAGGCGATCACGGAGTCGGTCTTCATGGTGTAGACGACCTCGACATCGCCGCAATAATCCTGAGCGAAGTCGCCGACATGCATGCGCAATTGCACGCCCGGCCGCGGCGCGGGCAGCTCGATCGAATAAGCCTCGGTGAAGCCGGCATCGAGATCGGCCATGACGGTCACTTCATCGGCCGCGTAATCGCGTAGATAAGAACGGTAGGTCGCCTCAATCGTGAAGGGTTCATTCACATCGGCGAGCTTCACATGGAAGCTGCGCAAAGGCACGGACCCGTCGATCGACTCGTTATCGTCGTAAGGCGCGTCGTTGTCGACCAGATGCGGATACCGATGCACCGTATGCGGCGGTTCCGCCGGTTCCTGCGCAACGGCGGCAGGCGGTGCATCGGGCGCCGTCTCGGTGTTGGCGTCGGAGTGTCCGAGGTTTGCGAACAAAGACGATCCGCGCGATTGATACCAGGCATAGGCACCTGCCGCGCAGGCGATCACGAT
>CAXBRX010000076.1:0-11097 GCA_963977835.1 uncultured Derxia sp. | reverse complement strand
CTACGATTGCGTGCGCTATATCGAGCCGCGCATTGATCGCTTTGCCAAGAAGCTGCATCCGAACGGCAAGCCCGACCCGATCGATGTGCCCGATATTTTGTTGATGCTGACCGAAGAACTTGTCATCGTCGACAACGTCGCGGGCAAGACCTACATGCTGGTCTATGCCGATCCGTCGCAGTCCGAAGCCTATGGCCGGGCCCAGAACCGCCTGCGCGAGCTGCATTCCTTCCTGCGCAAATCGGTCGACATTCCGTACAGCAAGCCGTCGATGCAGACCGAGACGCGGCGCGATTTCGCCAAGGAGGATTACAAGGCGGCGGTCGCGCGCTGCAAGGAATACATCGCCGCGGGCGATGTGATGCAGGTGGTGCCGGCCCAGACGCTGCGCAAGCCGTTTCGCGATTCGCCGCTCACGCTGTACCGCGCGCTGCGTTCGCTGAATCCGAGCCCTTACATGTTCTTCTACAACTTCGGCGACTTCCATGTGGTCGGCGCGAGCCCGGAAATTCTGGTGCGCCAGGAAGACACCGCGCGCGGTCCCAAGGTGGTGGTGCGCCCGATCGCGGGCACCCGGCCGCGCGGCAATTCGCCCGAGCAGGACGAGCAATTGGGCCAGGATTTGCTCGCCGATCCGAAGGAGATCGCCGAGCATGTGATGCTGATCGACCTCGCGCGCAACGATGTGGGCCGCATCGCCCAGACCGGCACCGTCAAGGTGACCGACAAGATGGTCATCGAGAAGTACAGCCATGTGCAGCACATCGTCAGCAACGTCGAAGGCCTGCTCAAGCCGGGCTTGTCGAACCTCGATGTGCTCAAGGCCACTTTCCCGGCCGGCACGCTGTCGGGCGCGCCCAAGGTGCGCGCGATGGAAATCATCGAAGAACTCGAGCCCGTCAAGCGCGGCGTTTATGGCGGCGCTTGCGGCTACCTGAGTTTCGGCGGCGAGATGGATCTCGCGATCGCGATCCGCACCGCGGTCATCAAGAACGGCATGCTCTACGTGACGGCCGGTGCCGGCGTGGTCGCCGATTCCGACCCGGAAAGCGAATGGAAGGAAACCGAGGCCAAGGCGCGCGCGGTGTTGCGCGCCGCCGAGCAGGTGCAGGAGGGACTCGATGAGCGCCTCTGATCTCATCGATCTGCGCAGCGACACCGTCACCCGGCCCACGCCCGGCATGCGCGCCGCGATGGCCGCCGCCGAAGTCGGCGACGATGTTTATGGCGACGATCCGACCGTCAACCGTTTGCAAGCTGTCATGGCCGAGCGCTTCGGGCGTGAAGCCGCGCTGTTCTTTCCGAGCGGCACGCAAAGCAATCTCGCGGCGCTGATGGCGCATTGCGGGCGCGGCGACGAATATCTGGTCGGCCAGGAAGCGCACACCTACCAATACGAGCAGGGCGGTGCGGCGGTGCTCGGCAGCATCCAGCCGCAGCCCTTGAACAACCAGCCCGATGGCTCGATCGCGATCGACGATCTCGCGCATGCGATCAAGCCCGACGATGTGCATTTCGCGCGCACGCGCTTGCTGGCGCTCGAAAACACCATTTCGGGCCGGGTGCTGCCACGCCAGTATTTGCAGGACGCGACCGATTTCGCACATGCGCGCGGCCTCGCCACCCATCTGGACGGCGCGCGCATCTACAACGCGATCGTCGCCTACGGCATCAGCGAGCGCGAGGCCGTGCATGGCTTCGACACCGTGTCGGTCTGCATGAGCAAAGGCCTGGGCGCGCCGGTGGGCTCGGTCCTGGTCGGCTCGCGTGAACTGATCGAGCGCGCCAAACGCTGGCGCAAGGCGCTCGGCGGTGGTTTGCGTCAGGCCGGCATTCTCGCCGCGGCTTGTTTGTATGCGCTCGACCATCATGTTGACCGCCTGGCCGACGACCACGCAAATGCCGCGCATCTTGCGCTTGGCCTCGCGCGCATCGAGGTGCCGGGCGAGGGCGCTTTGCGCGTCGAGCCGGTCCACACCAATGTGGTCTATGTGCATGTACCGCAGGCACATTGCGCGCCGCTCAAGGCCCATCTGGCTGCGCGCGGCGTGCTCGCGCGCATCGACGCGCGCACGCGGCTTTTGACCCATCTGGACGTGAGCCGCGCCCAAATCGATTTCGCCGTCGGCGCGATTGCCGACTACTTCGCGCAAGCCGGGAGAGCGTGATGCTTTTGATGATCGACAACTACGACAGCTTCACCTACAACCTCGTGCAGTACTTCGGCGAACTCGGCGAAGACGTGAAGGTGATCCGCAACGACGAATACGACGTGGCCGCGATCGCCGCCATGGGCGCCGACCGCATCGTGATTTCCCCGGGACCGTGCTCGCCGCGCGAAGCCGGGGTGTCGGTGGAGGTGTTGCGCCAACTGGCCGGCAAAGTGCCGATGCTCGGCGTATGCCTCGGGCATCAATCCATCGGCGAAGCTTTCGGCGGCAAAGTGGTGCGCGCCAAGACGCTGATGCACGGCAAAACCTCGCCGATACAGCACACCGCCCAAGGCGTGTTCGCCGGCCTGCCGTCGCCGTTCACCGCAATCCGTTACCACTCGCTCGCGATCGAGCGCGCCTCGCTGCCCGATTGCCTCGAAGTCACGGCCTGGACCGACGATGGCGAAATCATGGGCGTGCGCCATCGCGAATTCGAGATCGAAGGCGTGCAATTCCATCCCGAATCGATTCTGTCCGAGCACGGCCATCGCCTGCTCGAAAACTTTCTGGCGCGCGCGCACGCGTGAGGCGCGTCCTTCAAATTCCTGCGGAGCACTGACGAAATGCCGATCACCCCTTCCGAAGCCTTGACGCGTTGCATCGAGCATCGCGAGATCTTCCACGATGAAATGCTGAGCCTGATGCGCATGATCATGACGGGCGAAATGTCGCCGGTCATGATCGCGGCGATCACCACCGGGCTGCGCGTCAAGAAGGAAACCGTTGGCGAAATTGCCGCCGCGGCGCAAGTCATGCGCGAATTCGCGACCAAGGTCGAGGTCGCCGACCGCGACACCCTGGTCGACATCGTCGGCACCGGCGGCGATGGTTCGCACACCTTCAACATCTCGACCGCATCGATGTTCGTCGCGGCGGCGGCCGGCGCCAAAGTCGCCAAGCATGGCGGGCGCGGCGTCAGCTCGGCCTCGGGCAGCGCCGATGTGCTCGAACAATTGGGCGTCAACATCAACCTGCCGCCGGCACGCGTGGCCGAGTCGATCGGCGAAGTAGGCATGGGATTCATGTTCGCGCCCAACCACCATAGCGCGATGAAGCATGCCGCGCCGGTGCGCAAAGAGCTCGGCGTGCGCACGATCTTCAACATCCTCGGGCCCCTGACCAATCCGGCCGGCGCGCCCAATCAATTGCTGGGCGTGTTCCACCCCGATCTGGTCGGCATCCTCGTGCGTGTGCTGAGCCGGCTGGGTGCGCAGCATGTGCTGGTGGTGCACGGCCGCGCAATGACCGACGAGGCCGGCGTGGACGAAATTTCCTTGTCGGGTCCGACGCTGGTCGGCGAACTCAAGAACGGCGAGATTTCCGAATACGAGATCACGCCCGCGCAATTCGGCCTGCAGGCGCAACCGCAAAGCGCCTTGCGCGTGACCAACAGCGCGCAATCGAAGGCGCTGGTGCTCGAAGCCTTGTCGGGTACGCCCGGGCCTGCGCTCGATGTGGTCTTGCTCAATGCCGGCGCCGCCTTGTATGCGGCCAATGTCGCCGATTCCATCGCCGACGGAATCGCGCGCGCGCGTGTTGCGGTCAACAGTGGCGCGGCGCGCGCAAAGCTTGATGCCTTCGTGAGGTTTTCCAACACCCTGGCTTAAGAGCGCCCGGCGGCGGCGCGCTCTATATTCTCCGTGAGCGCGCCCGCTGTACGGAACATTGCATGAATAGTAATGCTTATGCAAAGACTGGCCGATACCTGCGACGGGTTTTAGCGGCATTTTGCCGTTGATCTATATCAACGCTGCGCCTTCCCTCGGCTTCTACAGTTCAACGTACGCGCGTTTGCGAGTCGCGAGGTTTTCGCTTCTTTTTTGCATTTGCGCGTGAATTTCAGGGCTTGTGCCCGCTTCACAGGAGACGGGCTTGAACGCCAAGCCTACACCGCCGTCCACCGTCGAATTCGATGCCAAGCTGATCAAGAAACTTGATCGGCCAGGGCCGCGCTACACCTCGTACCCGACCGCCGATCGCTTCACGGAAGCATTTGGTGCGCGGCAATACGCGCTCGCCGTCGAGCAACGCAAACTGCTCGGCAATCGCCGCCCGTTGTCCTTGTATGTGCATGTGCCGTTCTGCGAATCGGTCTGCTATTACTGCGCGTGCAACAAGATCGTGACCAAGCAGCGCGACAAGGCGGTCGAGTATCTCGGCTACCTGATGCGCGAGCTCGAGATGCAGGCCCAGTTGTTCGGCGACCAGAAGCTCGAGCAATTGCATTTCGGCGGCGGCACGCCGACCTATTTCACGCCCGCCCAGCTCGAAGTGTTGATGAGCGCGATTCGCGCCCACTTCCCCTTGGCGGCCGACAACCTCGGCGAATTTTCGATCGAGGTCGATCCGCGGACTGCGACGCCCGAACGTATCGGGCATTTGCGCCAGCTCGGTTTCAATCGTCTGAGCTTCGGCGTCCAGGATTTCGATCCGAAGGTGCAAAAAGCCGTGCACCGCATCCAGACCGTCGAGGAAACCCAGGCGCTCATCGATGCCGCGCGCACGCACAATTACCATTCGGTCTCGATCGATCTCATCTACGGGCTGCCGTTCCAGAATGTCATCGGGTTCAACCAGACCCTGACCCGGGTCATCGAATCCGACCCCGACCGCGTCGCGATCTACAACTACGCGCATCTGCCGCATCTGTTCAAACCGCAGCGGCGCATCAATGCCGAAGACCTGCCCACGCCCGATCAAAAGCTCGATCTGCTGTATGTGTGCATCAAGCGTTTGACCGATGCCGGCTATGTCTACATCGGCATGGACCATTTTGCGAAGCCCGACGACGGGCTCGCGGTCGCGCAGCGGCATGGCCGATTGCATCGCAATTTCCAGGGCTATTCGACGCATGCGGATTCCGATCTGATCGCGCTCGGCGTTTCGGCGATCGGCTCCATCGGGCCGACCTATGCGCAGAACATGAAGACGCTGCCCGAGTATTACGCGCGCATCGACGAGGGCGAATTGCCGATCTGGCGCGGCATCGCGCTCACGCATGACGACCTGCTGCGCCGTACGGTCATCCATACGCTGTTGTGCCATTTCGAGCTCAACAAGCGTTCGATCGAGGCCGCCTACCCGATCGAATTCGACAAATACTTCGCGACCGAACTCAAACAACTCGAAGAATTCGCCGAAGACGGTCTGGTCTGGATCGACGACGAATGGATCACGGTGTCGCTGCGCGGGCGCCTGCTGATCCGCAACATCGTGATGCCGTTCGACAAGCATTTGCAGACCAAAGCCGAGCCGATGCGCTATTCGCGTACCATCTGATCAGGCGTTTCCTGGAGGGTGTGGCGCGTGGTGTCCGAACAATTCCCGATGCTCGCATCGGCCTTCGTGGTCGGCCTGATGGGCGGTGTGCATTGTGCGGGCATGTGCGGCGGCATCGTGTCGGCGCTCGGCGCAAACACCGCTGCGAGCCGGCCTGCCGCGGGCAATGGCCAGGCGGCGGTCTACCCTTTGATGCGCACTTCGCTGGCCGGGGTCATGCGGCTGCAGGTGGCCTATAACGTCGGCCGGCTGGCCGGGTATGTGGGCATCGGCGCGGTCGCCGGGGCCATCGGCGCCACCACCTTGCTGTTCTCCAACATGTTGCCCGTGCAGCATGCGCTCTATCTGATCGCCAACGGCATGATGATCGCGCTCGGCCTTTATCTGGCCGGCATCTGGTCGGGTGTCGCGCGCATCGAGCGTCTGGGCCTGTGGCTGTGGCGTCCGTTGCAGCCCGTCATTCGCCGGTTTCTGCCTGCCGACACCTTCGGTAAGGGCGTCGCGCTCGGCGCGCTCTGGGGCTTCGTGCCTTGCGGCATGGTCTATTCGATGCTCACCACCGCGATGGTGGCGGGCGGTGCCGAACAAGGCGCCTTGGTGATGCTCGCCTTCGGTCTCGGCACCTTGCCCAATCTGCTCGCGCTCGGCGTGGCGGCCAGTTTCGGCCGGCATTGGATCAAATCGCGCGCGGTGCGCCTGCTCGCCGGCCTGGTGGTCGTGGGCTTCGGCGTCATCGGCTTCATCCGCGCCGATGCGCTGGTGCAGCAGCAAGGCGGCTGGTTCTGCACGGTTGGCCATTGACATGAACAGCGCCGTGACCGACGCGCGCACTGCGCCGCGCGCGGATGACTTGCCCGAGGATGCGAACGGCGGCGTCTGTTTCCATTGCGGATCACCGATTCCCGCGGGCGTGCGCTTGTTCGTCGAGCATGACGGGCGCATGAAACCCATGTGCTGCCACGGATGCCAGGCGGTGGCGCAGGCCATCATCGACGGCGGCTTCGACGCCTACTACGCCAAACGCGAGGCCGCGGCGTCGCAGTCTTCGCAGGACGATCTGCGCTCGGCGCAAGAACTCGCCGATTACGACGATCCCGAATTCCAGCGCAATTTCGTGCGCGAGCTGCCGGGCGGTGTGCGCGAAGTGATGCTTTCGATCGAAGGCATCCGTTGCGCGGCCTGCGTCTGGCTCAACGAACAGGCGGTACAGCGTCTGGCCGGCATCGTCGAGTTCCACATCAACCTCATGACCGAGCGCGCCACGCTGCGCTGGGACAGCAACCGTCTGCATTTGTCCGAGGTGCTGCGCGCGATCGAGACCATCGGCTACCGCGCCTATCCGTTCGACCGCGAACGGCACGAGGCGATCGCCAAGGCCAATCAGTCGCGCATGCTGCGCCAATTGTTCGTCGCCGGCATCGGCATGATGCAAGTGATGATGTATGTGGTGCCCTTTTACGTCGCGGGCGGCAACGACATCGAGCCGGACTTCGTGGCCCTCATGCGCTGGGCGAGCCTCGTGCTGACGTTGCCGGTGATGCTTTATTCGGCCACCTCGATCATGGGCGGCGCCTGGCGCGATCTGCGCAATCGGCGCATCGGCATGGATGTTCCGGTGGCGGTGGCCATCGTGGCGGCTTTCGTCGCCAGCACCTGGCACACCTTCACCAACACCGGCGAGGTGTATTTCGACTCGATCACGATGTTCGTGTTCCTGTTGTTGTGCGGGCGCTATCTTGAATTCATGGCGCGCCGTCGCGCCATGCAAGGCGTCGATGCGCTGCTGCGCTTGACCCCCAAGGTCGTCGCGCGTGTGTTGCCCGACGGGCAGATCGAGCGCGTCAAGATCGAGCATGTCGTCGTCGGCGACGTACTCGAAATCAAATCGGGCGAAACACTGGCGGTCGATGGCATGCTGCAAAGCGAGGGCGGCGACATCGATCTGTCGATGTTGACCGGCGAATCGATCCCGGTCGCGCGGCGCAAATCCGATGTGCTGCCCGCAGGGGCCGTCAATGTCGGCGCACCGATCCGCGTCGAAGTGCGCAAGGTCGGCGCAGACAACATGATCTCGTCGATACAGCGTCTGATCGAGCGTGCGGCGAGCGATCGCCCACGTATCGCGAGCAGCGCCGATCGCATCGCGTCCTGGTTCCTCGCGGCTTTGCTCGTGTTTTCGGTGCTGGTGGGCGTGGTCTGGTGGTGGCTCGACCCCGATCGCGCCTTGCCCATCGTCATCGCCTTGCTCGTGGTCTCGTGCCCGTGCGCTTTGTCCTTGGCAACACCGGCGGCGCTCGCGGCTGCGACCGGTGCACTGGCGCGGCGCGGCTTCCTGGTGGCACGCGGCAATGCGCTCGAAGCCTTGTCCAATGTCACCGATGTGGTGTTCGACAAGACCGGAACGCTGACCCATCCCAAGCCCACGCTCGAGGCGCTGACCTGTCTGGGTGAGCCTGATCGCGCGACCTGCCTGCGGCTGGCCGCGGCGCTCGAGCGCGGCTCGATGCATCCGTTTGCGCGCGCGATCGAATCCGCGGTCGACGACGGCGTGTTGCCGGTCGCGCAAGACATCGAGCTCGTGCCCGGCCTCGGCTTGCGCGGGCGCATCGATGGCGTGTGGTACCGCATCGGCTCGCCGGCCTTCGTGGCCGCGGGCGGGGCCGATGTCCGTGCGCTCGATGGGGCTGCGGCGGCCGGCGGGTCGGCGGTCTACCTCGCCAGCGAAACGGCGGGCTTGCTGGCCGCGTTCGAGTTCTCGTCGGTGGTGCGTACCGGCGCGGTCGCCTTGGTGGCCGAATTGCGTGCCCGCGGCATCGGCGTGCATTTGTTGTCCGGCGACAGCCAGCAGGCAGCGCACACGATCGGTGCGGCCGTCGGCATCGAGGATGCGCGCGGCGATCTCGCGCCCGAAGACAAATTGCGCGTCGTGCGCGACATGCAGGTGCAAGGGCGGGTGGTGGCGATGGTCGGCGATGGCATCAATGACGCGCCCGTGCTATCGGGGGCGAATGTGGCGATCGCGATGGGCGACGGCGCCGAACTCGCCCAGATCTCGGCCGATATCGTGTTGTTGTCACGCGATCTGTCCGACCTGGCGCTGGGCTTCCAGATCGCCAAACAGACCATGCGCGTGATGCGCCAGAACCTGTGGTGGTCGGCGCTTTACAATGGGTTGGCCATTCCTGCCGCGGCTTTCGGCTGGATCACGCCGTGGGTGGCCTCGGTGGGCATGTCGCTGAGCTCTTTGCTCGTCGTGCTCAATGCTTTGCGTTTGCTGAAGCAACGGCCGCGTGCGATGTCGGCTGCGCCGAATGCCGTCGCGACGGCACGCGCTTGAAGGGGTAATGCCATGGAAGTCCTGTATCTGCTGGTCCCCTTGTCGGTCGCGATCGTGTTCTTCGCGGTATGGATCTTCCTGCGCATGTCGGGCAGCGGGCAATTCGATGACATGGAAGGCCCTGCCT
This sequence comes from uncultured Derxia sp., assembly GCA_963977835.1. Classification (GTDB taxonomy): domain Bacteria; phylum Pseudomonadota; class Gammaproteobacteria; order Burkholderiales; family Burkholderiaceae_E; genus CAXBRX01. The sequence continues at coordinate 2,141 of CAXBRX010000076.1, read as the reverse complement.
ATCGCATTCTGCTCGACGATGACGATCCCACGCTGCAGGTGAGGGAAAAGCCGGCGCAACAATCGGAGCAACGGCACGATTGATGCCTGCGCAAGCCCTGGTGTTGCGATTGCTCTAACGCCTGGTGTTTCTTGATGTAAATCAACACCCCCCATACCCTCGGTTCCTACCATCGCCCCACGCAAAAATACCTTGCTCAGGGGGCGTTTATGGAACGTGATTCAACTTACAACTACAAGGTCGTGCGGCAATTTGCCGTCATGACCGTGATCTGGGGGATCGTTGGCATGCTCGTTGGCGTGCTGATTGCATCCCAACTCGCATGGCCTGCACTTAACTTCGACATCCCGTTCCTCACGTACAGCCGACTGCGTCCGCTGCACACGAACGCAGTCATTTTTGCCTTCGGCGGTTGTGCGCTGATGGCGACGTCGTTCTATGTTGTTCAACGTACTTGTCAAACCCGGTTGTTCCTCGGGCCTTTGGCTTCCTTCGTGTTCTGGGGCTGGCAACTGATCATCGTTCTGGCCGCCGTGACCCTGCCGCTGGGGCTCACCACCGCCAAGGAATACGCCGAACTCGAATGGCCGATCGACCTGTTGATCGCCGTCGTGTGGGTGGCCTACGCCATCGTGTTCTTCGGCACGATCGCAACCCGTAAGGTCAAGCACATCTACGTGGCCAACTGGTTCTATGGCGCGTTCATCATCGCCATCGCCTTGCTGCACATCGTCAACAGCGCGGAAATCCCCGTCACGTTGACGAAGTCGTACTCGGCCTATGCCGGTGTGCAAGACGCCATGGTCCAATGGTGGTATGGCCACAATGCGGTGGGCTTCTTCCTGACCGCCGGCTTCCTGGGCATGATGTACTACTTCGTGCCGAAGCAAGCCGAGCGTCCGGTCTACTCCTATCGCCTGTCGGTCGTGCACTTCTGGGCGCTGATCTTCACGTACATGTGGGCGGGCCCGCACCATCTGCATTACACCGCGCTGCCTGACTGGGCCCAATCGCTCGGTATGGTGTTCTCGCTGATCCTGCTGGCGCCGAGCTGGGGTGGCATGATCAACGGCATCATGACCCTGTCGGGTGCCTGGCATAAGCTGCGTACCGATCCGATCCTGAAGTTCCTGATCGTTTCGCTGTCGTTCTACGGCATGTCGACCTTCGAAGGTCCGATGATGTCGATCAAGACCGTCAACGCCCTGTCCCACTACACCGACTGGACCATCGGCCACGTACACGCCGGCGCCCTCGGTTGGGTGGCGATGGTCTCCATCGGCGCGCTGTACCACCTGATTCCGAAGGTCTTCGGGCGTCAGCAGATGCACAGCATCGGCCTGATCAACACCCACTTCTGGCTGGCCACCATCGGCACCGTGCTCTACATCGCCTCGATGTGGGTCAACGGCATCACCCAGGGCCTGATGTGGCGTGCGATCAACGAAGACGGCACCCTGACCTACTCCTTCGTCGAAGCGCTGGAAGCCAGCCACCCGGGTTTCATCGTGCGTGCGCTCGGCGGCGCCTTCTTCCTCACCGGCATGCTGCTGATGGCTTACAACACCTGGCGCACCGTGCGTGCGTCCAAGCCGGCGCAATACGACGTCGCTGCGCAAATCGCTTGAGGAATTAGCTAGATGAAACAGCACGAGAAACTCGAGAAGAACATCGGCCTGCTGACGCTGTTCATGATCCTGGCGGTAAGCATTGGCGGTCTGACCCAGATCGTTCCGCTGTTCTTCCAGGACGTGGTCAACGAACCGGTCGCCGGGATGAAGCCCTACACCGCGCTGCAACTGGAAGGCCGCGACATCTATATCCGCGAGGGCTGCGTCGGCTGCCATTCGCAGATGGTCCGTCCGTTCCGCGCCGAAACAGAGCGCTACGGCCACTACTCGGTTGCCGGTGAAAGCGTTTACGACCATCCGTTCCTGTGGGGCTCCAAGCGCACCGGTCCGGACCTGGCCCGCGTTGGGGGCCGCTACTCCGACGACTGGCACCGTGCGCACCTGTACAACCCGCGCAACGTGGTGCCGGAGTCGAAGATGCCATCCTACCCGGGGCTGGTTGCCCAGCAGGTCGACAACAGCCACACCGACGTCAAGATGCGCACCCTGCGCACCCTGGGCGTGCCGTAC
>CAXBRX010000075.1:0-11196 GCA_963977835.1 uncultured Derxia sp. | reverse complement strand
TTGGAGAGATGGCGCCGTTTTGTTATGGCGCCCGTCACGAACAAAGCGACATGCTTTCGCGGGTTTGGGCATCCGCCCCGCATCAGTGTCCGCGCCGCCTGCCGCTGCGGAATTGCGCTACAGTACGGGATGTCTCGCGGCAGCGTGGTGTAACCGAATGGCATTTCGTGAAAGGTAAGTGCATGGCCGGCAAAACATTGTATGACCTGCTGGAAGTCAGCAATTCCGCTTCGGCGGAATCCATACGCGCGGCGTATGAACGGCTATCCGCCAAGTTTGACACGTCGAACGCAACGAGTGCCGACGCACGATTTCAGTCGGAGGCCATCAAAGACGCCTTCCTGACCTTAAGCAATGCTGAATTGCGCGCGCAATACGACAAGAAGCTTGACCAGCGGTCAGCCGCCGCGCTGGGCAACGTGCAGGTTATCGAGCCGTTCTGGACCGTGCCCAAATTGATTATCGTGGGTATCGTAGTGTTGAGTCTGGGTGGTTTCTACTTCAAGCACCAGCAAACCCAGGCACGGCTGGAGGCGGAAAAAGTCATCGCGGCGGCCAAGGCCACCAACTTTATTGGCCAAGCCTTCAAGACCAGCACCTCCTTGACAGGTGTCCAAGCCAAGGCGTCGCGCGAAATCGGTCAGCTCAGTGGTGGTCCCATTGGCTTTGCGGTCGGAGCTGAATGGCGCCGTGAGTCATACAAGCTCGAATCCGCCGCCGCACTGGCGACAGGCAATATTTCTGGTTATGGTGGCAATTTCGTTCCGTTGAATACGTCGCGCAATGTGATGGGTATCTTCAGCGAAATTGTCGCGCCAATCACTAAGCAGACTGAGCTCGATGGCGCATTGCGATATGACCGATATGCCGCCACCGACAACCCTTTGGATCCCAGCACTGCCGCATCGTCACTGAAGAAGGTCGCATCTGCGCAAGATGAAAAACTGCCGCAATCGGTCATCGATAGCATTGCGAACCAAGCATCGGGAAGCGCCCCGTCATTCAGCAAGGCTACGGGCAAGCTCGGTTTGCGCCAACAGGTCTCGTCCGCGGTACTAGCGCGCGCGACGATCAGTACGGGATTCCGTGCTCCAGCGTTGCTTGATCTTTATGGCCCGGTCCAATCGGGCCAATCTGCCGTCATGAACGATCCGGCCAAATGCCAAGGCGCCAATGCTGGCAACCCCAACTATTGCGCCACGCAGTTCAACATCTACTCCGGGGGCAATAGCCGCCTGAACCCGGAGAAGTCCACAAGCTTCACCTTCGGTATCGTCGCTGAACCGACGCCTGGATTTTCGATCGGTATCGACTACTTCCGAACTACGGTCAAGGACATGATTCAGGTTTTGTCGGCCTCGTACATCCTCGAAAACGAGGCTCAGTACGCAAGTCGCGTGAACCGCGGACCGTCAGGCGATATCATCGCCATCGACCAGCGCCTCGAGAACCTTGGCAAGGTCGAGTTGAACGGCGTCGACATCGACGCGCGCGCCAACTGGAACACGCGCGTGGGCAAGCTCAACGTCGGTTGGTCGGCGACCTACATGTCGCGGTGGGATAGCCAGAACCCGGACGGCTCGTACTCCAACAACATCGGCACGACTTCGGGTTCCGTCTCTGGCTACATCCCGCGCTTCCGCCACACGACCAGCGCAACGCTCGCCTACAACTCGTGGATCTTCAGCGGTCAATACAACTGGCAATCGGGCGCCAAGGACGTGTGCGGCAATCTGCTGCAAGACGACTTCGGCAACTGCCCTGCCGGCAGCGAGCCGAAGACCAGCGATTACGAAACCATCGATGCGCAGGTTCAGTACATGGGCTTCAAGAACCTGCAACTGTCGCTCGGCATTCGCAATCTCCTCGATCGCGATCCGCCGTACGTCAATGGCTCGGGTGGCGCCTTCCAGTCCGGCTACGATCCGACCTATGTCGATCCGCGCGGTCGGTTCGTGTACGTGACGGCCACCTACCAGTTCAAGTAGGCCACGGCGTCAAAAGAAAAGGCGGCATCGCAATGTGCGATGCCGCCTTTTTTATCTTCCGCGTCGATCAGCTCCGCGACACGAGCAAGGCCCACAACCGCGCCAGATCCGCGCTGCCGTCATTGCCACGCACGGTGTGCAAGGTCTGCACAGCCTTTTGCTTCTGCCCAGCCTCTGCCAGCGCCTGGCCCAACAGCAGCTTGGCATCTTCGGGCCGCTTCAAGCCCCCCTTGGCGATGCCGCGCTCGATCAGTTGCACGCCCTTTTCCGCCTGGGCATTCATCGCCAACGCATAGCCCAACGACACCAGCCCATTGCCATCTTTGGTGGCCATCGCCGCTTGTTCGGCCTGCGCATAGCCGGCTTTTTCTTCGTCGAGGCGCTTCACGGTCAAGTCGCGCAAACGCTTGTGCCGTTCAGCCTCTGCGCCCTTGCCCAGAGCACCGGCCGCATAGCCCGCATCGACGACCTTCTTGGCCTCGCCCGCATAGCCGGCTTGCAATGCCAGTTGCGACATTTCCATGTAATCGCTGGTGGACGCTAGATTGCCGGTGGCGAGCTGCAGACGGTACACGTCGAGCGCAAAGCGATCGGAGAAGCCGGGCTTGCGGCGCAGACGGCTGATCAGGTCGGCCCAGTACTGCTTCTTGGGATAACTGGTGACGAGACGCTCGATGGTGTTCACATAGCCGGCGTTGTCGTTCATGCGCAATTGGCAATTCGCGAGCATCTGCAGCCGCTCTTCGCTCGGCGCCTTGCCGGCCTTCTCGTCCGCTGCAAATTCGTCCTGCAATTGCTTGGCCGCGCCGGCGTAATCGCCGCCCAGATAGAGCGATTGCGTCGCCAGTGCGCGGATCTGCGGATTGGTGCCGCCGTCCTTGATGTAGCGCGCGGCCCAGGTGCCAGCCTTCTTGTAATCCTTGGCGCGGTAGGCGGCGCCGGCCAGCGCTTCCACCACCTTCAATTGGTCGGCCGCATTGAGCTTGCCCGAGTTGATCTGAGCCTCGAACGAACGCATGGCCGTTTCGTAATCGCCGGAAGCCGCCGCGATCGACCCGCGCATGCGTTCGACCAGGAAGGCTTCATTCGCCGTCTTGTTGGGCACCGCATCGGCCTCGCGCACCTTGGCGGCCGCATCCTTGTACTTCTGCGTACGCATCAGATCGTGCGCAGCCTGCAAGGGTTTGCCGACCTCGGGCCGGACCGCCTCTTGCGCATGCGCCGATTGCACTGCCATCGGACCATTGCCGCCAAAAGCGGCGGCCAGGGCGACGACCAGCGCGCTCGCCGCAAAAATATGTTGTCGCGTCATTGCTTGCGCTCCATGAAAAATGCGCACGCGCACGCGGCATCCGCGGCAGACGTGCGCATCGTGCGAACGATTACTGAACGAATTGTTCGTTGCCGACCACGCCGAGTTTGGTCACGCCCAGACGCTGTGCCGAAGCCAGCACCATCGCCACCGATTTGTATTCGACGAGCTTGTTCGGCCGCAAATGCACTTCGGGCTGATCGGGCAAGGCCGCGGCCGCGCGCAATTTGGCTTCGAGCGCGGTTCGGTCCGGCATGACTTCACCGTTCCAGAGGATGGTGCCGTCAAAGTCGATGTCGATCGTGACGACGACCGGCGGCACCGGCGGCGGCGGCGGATTGCCGGCCGGCATGTTCAGGTTCACCGAGTGCAGCTGGATCGGGATCGTGATGATCAGCATGATCAAGAGCACCAGCATCACGTCGATCAGCGGCGTGGTGTTGATGTCGACCAGCACATCCGGATCGCTCGAACCGCCACCCGAGCCTATGTTCATTCCCATTGCATCTCTCCTAGCTTCGCCTCAACCGCCACGCGCCGGCGGTTCGGTGATGAAGCCGATCTTCATGATGCCCGCGCGCTGGCACGCAAACACCACGCGGCCCACCGATTCGTAGCGCGATTTTTCGTCGCCACGAATATGGACCTCGGGTTGCGGGTTGAGCACCGACACCTTTTTCAGCCGTTCCACGAGCGTGTTGTTGTCCGGAATCAATTGCGTATTCCAGTACACATCCCCGTCCTTGGTCACCGAAAGCTCGATGTTCTCCGGCTTGGTCTGGCGCGGCTGATTGCTCTCTTTCGGCAGGCTCACCGCCACCGTCTGCGTCACGACGGGAATCGTGATCAGAAAGATGATCAGCAGCACCAGCATCACGTCGACGAGCGGCGTGGTGTTGATCGCCGAAACGACTTCTTCTTCGTCGCCGCTGGACGACCCAACGTTCATCGCCATGCTGCAGTCCTCTTTACAGACCGGTCTTCGAGATCGAACGGCCCATCAACACGCCATGCAGATCGGCGCCGAAGTTGCGCACCGATTCCATCGTGACCTTGTTGCGACGGACGAGCCAGTTGTAGCCCAGCACGGCGGGCACGGCAACGAACAGACCGAAGGCGGTCATGATCAGGGCCTCACCCACGGGGCCGGCGACCTTGTCGATCGACGCTTGACCGGCGATGCCGATCGCGGTCAACGCGTGGTAGATGCCCCAGACGGTACCGAACAGGCCGATGAACGGCGCGGTCGAACCGACCGTGGCCAGGAAGGCCAGACCGTCTTGCAAACGGCTTTGCACATTGTCGACCGCGCGTTGCACCGACATCGTGACCCAGGTGTTCAGGTCGATGTTGTCGGTCAGGCGGCCTTCGTGATGCGTGGTCGCATCGACACCGCTTTCAGCGATGAAACGGAAGGCGCCGCCGTCCTTCAGACCTTTGATGCCTTGGTCGATCGAGCCGGCCTTCCAGAAGGTGGCACGCATTTCACGCGCTTCCTTCATGAGTTTGAATTGCTCGAACAGCTTGGTGATGATGATGTACCAGCTGCCCATCGACATGACCACAAGGATCACCAACGTGCCGCGAGCGACGAAGTCGCCTTGGCCCCAGAGGGCGGTCAGGCCGTAGGGATTGTCGACCGTCTCTTTGGTGACGGCTTCGGCCGGGGCCGGTGCGGGCGCAGCAGCGGGAGCTGCGGCCGGCGCTTGAGCGGCCGGGGCGGCCGCTTCGGCAGCCTTGGGCTGTTCCTGGGCCGATGCGGTATTCGACAGCAGCAGCGACGCGGCCAGGGTAAAGGCGCCGAGTACCGCGGATAGACGGATAGTCATTGTGTGATCTCCTGCTCTTCGGAAACTTGGTTGAAATTGAATGCGCGCCGTCGCGCAACGAAGTACGCGACGGCGATGCTTAATCGTTGACCTTGAAATCAAACTCCTGGATCGCCACGACCTCTTGATCGCCGCTGCTGTTGCACTGGTATTGCGACATGGCGGAGCGAACCGCACTGTCGAACAAGCCGCGCGGCTGCGATTTGAGGATCTCGACGGCGATCACGCGTCCGCCCTTGATGCGTGCCCGGGCAGTGACGGCACCGCTGATGCTTTCTTGCAAAGCCTTGCGCGGCATCGTGGGCTGCACCATGGTCGGGCAAACCAGACGGATGGACACCGGGCCGGCCGGTGGCGCGGGCGGCGCCGTGGGCGCAACCGGAGTGATGTCGACCGCGGCAGGCGGCGGCGTTTGCGTGGCCGTGATGGTCGGCGCCACCGGCGGCGGCTGCGTGATGACGACCTCAGGCGGAGGAATGAATGGCGGCGGCGGCGCATCCAGCTTGGGCGGCGGAGGCACCGGAATCTCGGGCGGAGGCGGCGGTTTGACCGTCTCTTCGATCACCTTGGTTTCAATCGGCGCGCGAACGATCTCTACGACCTTGCGCGCCAAGCCACTGACGAGAAAGTAAATGACGAGTACGTGCAGCACGATGACTGCACTGATGCCGATCAAATGCTTCGCAGGGTTCCGCTGTTGTCGCGCGAAATCCATGCACATCTCCCTTCGCTGCCCTGCGCCGCCAGAGTCCGGCTGCATCAGGCAATTCGTATGTTGGCCGACGGGCTTGTGGCCCAAAGCGGCGCATGATAACCAAACTCGCGGTTCGGTTTGAACAGCGCAGGATTCTATCCGACGCGGCGCGAGCCCTTTGCCATGGAAAACCCGGGCGGACATGCATACCGCGTGCCCAAGCCAGCAAATATGTGCGCTTCCGAGGGTTAGCTCTAGGAAACACGATGGCGAAATGCTACGCGTGACACAAGACCGCCGCAAAAACAAACCGCCGCGACGCTCCAGCGGAGGATCGCGGCGGGATGCAAGGCTACTCGGATTTAATGAATCACGCGATCGAACACGATTTTTCCGTCGCGCACGAACACGGGTATCACATCCTTCGGACCGAATTTTCCTTCGAGCACCAGCTTTGCCACCGGGTTTTCGATCTGTTGCTGGATCGCGCGCTTGAGCGGGCGCGCGCCAAACACCGGATCGAAGCCCGCTTGCGCGATCTTCGCCAGCGCCTCGTCGGACACTTCCATCGTCATGTCCATCTTGGCCAGCCGATCGGACAGCCGCTTGAGCTGGATCTTCGCGATGCTCTCGATGTTCTTTTGATCGAGCCCGTGGAAGACCACCACCTCGTCGATGCGGTTCAAGAATTCGGGCCGGAATTGCTGCTTGACCTCGTTCCAGACCAGCGCCTTGACGCGCTCGTAATCGGCCTCGGTGGAGGCACCGCCTTCGGCCAGGATCATTTGCGAGCCGATGTTGCTGGTCATCACGATCACGGTGTTTTTAAAGTCCACCGTGCGCCCTTGCCCGTCGGTCATGCGGCCGTCGTCGAGCACTTGTAGCAAAACATTGAACACATCCGGGTGCGCCTTCTCGACCTCGTCGAGCAGGATCACGGCATACGGCTTGCGCCGTACGGCCTCGGTCAGATAACCGCCTTCTTCATAGCCGACATAACCCGGCGGCGCGCCGATCAAACGCGCGACGCTGTGCTTTTCCATGAACTCGCTCATGTCGATGCGGATCAGCGCTTCTTCGGTGTCGAACATGAAACTCGCGAGCGCCTTGCACAACTCGGTCTTGCCCACGCCCGTGGGGCCGAGGAACAAGAAGGAGCCGTAAGGCCGGTTCTCGTCGGCCAGGCCCGCGCGCGAACGGCGGATCGCATCCGACACCAGGCGCACGGCTTCGTCTTGGCCCACCACGCGCTGATGCAAGGCGTCTTCCATGTGCAGCAGCTTGTCGCGTTCGCCTTGCATCATTTTGGCGACCGGAATGCCGGTCGCGCGCGAAACCACCTCGGCGATTTCCTCCGCGCCGACTTCCTTGCGCAACAGCTTGAATTCGCGCTTGCCGCCGCCCGCCTCGGCCGCTTTGAGCTGGCCTTCGAGCTGGGGCAGCTTGCCGTATTGCAGCTCGGCCACCTTGTCGAACTTGCCTTCGCGCTGCAGCTTGGCGATGTCGGCCTTCACACGATCGATCTCTTCCTTGATCTGGGCCGAGCCTTGCACGCTCGCCTTCTCGGCAGTCCAGATTTCTTCGAGGTCGGCGTATTCCTTCGCGAGCTTTTCGATCTCCTGCTCGATGAGTTCGAGCCGCTTCTTCGAGGCTTCGTCGGTCTCCTTCTTGACCGCTTCGCGTTCGATCTTGAGCTGGATCAGACGACGGTCGAGCTTGTCCATCGATTCCGGCTTGGAATCGATTTCCATCTTGATGCGCGACGCCGCCTCGTCGATCAGATCGATCGCCTTGTCGGGCAGGAAACGGTCGGTGATGTAGCGATGCGAAAGCTCGGCCGCGGCGACGATGGCCGGGTCGGTGATCTCGACGCCATGGTGGAGTTCGTATTTTTCCTGCAAGCCGCGCAGGATCGCGATCGTGCTTTCCACGCTCGGCTCATCGACGAGCACCTTCTGGAAACGCCGCTCGAGCGCTGCATCTTTCTCGATGTATTTGCGGTATTCATCGAGCGTGGTCGCGCCGATGCAATGCAGCTCGCCGCGCGCGAGCGCCGGCTTGAGCATGTTGCCCGCGTCGATCGCGCCTTCGGCCTTGCCGGCGCCGACCATGGTATGGATTTCATCGATGAAGACGATGGTCCGGCCTTCGTCCTTGGCGATGTCGGCCAGCACGGCTTTCAAGCGTTCTTCGAATTCGCCGCGGAACTTCGCACCCGCGAGCAGCAAGGCCATGTCGAGCACCAACACGCGCTTGCCCTTGAGCGTCTCGGGCACTTCCTCGTTGACGATGCGTTGGGCGAGGCCTTCGACGATCGCGGTCTTGCCCACGCCGGGCTCGCCGATCAACACCGGGTTGTTCTTGGTCCGGCGTTGCAGAATCTGGATTGCGCGGCGGATTTCATCGTCGCGGCCGATCACCGGATCGAGCTTGCCCTGGCGCGCGCGTTCGGTCAGGTCGAGCGTGTATTTCTTGAGCGCTTCGCGTTGGGATTCGGCATCGGCCGAGCCCACATTCGCGCCACCGCGCACCGCTTCGATCGCGGCTTCGAGCGCCTTGCGCGTCAAGCCGTTTTCCTTGGCCAGGCGTCCGGCCGTGCTTTTGTCTTCGGTGAGCGCAAGCAAAAAGAGTTCGCTCGCGATGAATTGATCGCCGCGCTTGGTCGCTTCCTTGTCGGCCAGGTTCAGCACATTGACGAGCTCGCGTCCGATCTGGACTTCGCCGCCCGCGCCTTGCACCTGAGGCAGGCCTTTGAGCGCCGCATCGACGGCCTTTTGCAGGCTGCCGACATTCACCCCCGCACGTTGCAGCAACGAGCGCGCCGCACCGTCGCTTTGCGCGAGCAAAGCCGAGGTGACGTGCAAAGGATCGATGTATTGATTGTCGTTGGCGAGCGCCAAGCTTTGCGCATCGCCGAGCGCTTCTTGAAACTTGGTCGTGAGTTTGTCGAGTCGCATGGAGCGTCCCCATCCGTGGATTCTGAACTGCGACCCAGATGGGGCTGCCGGCCCCGACTTTCAAGCGCTGGCGGGCGGGTTTTCACCAAGCGCCCCACCCTCAGGCGATTCAAAACACCGCGTCGCCGACCACCCCGAAGCTGGCGGGAATCCGCGCATAGAACAGGCGCAGACCGGCATTGCGGACCTGTTCGATCAGTTGCTCCGCCTGCACGTTCGTCACGATGAACTCGACCTCGACGCTCTGGCTGCCGGCCAGTTCGAAGAAATGCTCTTCGCGCAGCACTTTGTGACGGCCGAAGCCCGCCATGGCACGAAATGCCGAACCGCCCGAAACGCCTGCTGCATTGGCCTGGTCGAGCAACCATTGCCAGACCAGCGTATGCCCGTGACGCGCGTTCTCGTGAACATAAAACCGCAGAAATACGCCTTCCATGTTGTTCCCCTCGTCGTCGCTCACGGCGCTTCAGGCCGGCAGCAAAGCCCAGCGCGCGGTCGCCATTCCGATCGCGGTCAGCGCCAATGAACCGAACAAATGCACACTGGCCGAGGCGCAGGCCCAGGCAAACTGCCCGCGCTCGAGCAAGGTGACGACCTCGGCCGAAAACGTCGAAAAAGTGGTGAGCCCGCCCAAGAATCCGGTGACGCAGAGCAAGCGCCATTCGGGCGGCAGACCCGATTTGATACTCAAGGTCGCCGTCGCCACCCCCACCAGGAAACCACCGATGAGGTTGGCCGCCAATGTGCCCAGCGGCACCGTCGGAAACACCGGGTTGAGCATCAGCCCCAGCCACCAGCGCAACAAGGCGCCGAGTGCGGCGCCGACGCTCACCACCAGAATCTGCAAACCCATTGCTTGGTTCCTCATGCGCCTTGCGACCTACCGGTTTTCCCGCTACCGGCCCGATGTGGCCTAGCAGCATAATCGAAGCGCGGCCGGTCCAGAACCTCGGGCATGCCGGCCGACCGACAACAACAAACGCGCTCCGGGAGACAAGCGCCACCATGGCCACCTTTGACTACATCATCGTCGGCGCAGGCAGTGCCGGCTGCGTGCTCGCCAATCGACTGTCGGCCGATCCGGATGTCAACGTGCTGTTGATCGAGGCCGGCGGCAACGACGATTACCTGTGGATTCACGTCCCGGTCGGTTACCTGTATTGCATCGACAACCCGCGCACCGATTGGCGTTTTCGCACGGCCAACGAAGCCGGCCTCAACGGACGCAGCCTGCTTTATCCGCGCGGCAAGGTGCTCGGCGGTTGTTCGTCGATCAACGGCATGATCTACATGCGCGGCCAGCGCCGCGATTACGACGAATGGCGCGCACTCGGCAACCCGGGCTGGGGCTGGGACGACGTGCTGCCTTTGTTCAAGCGCAGCGAGGACTATCACAAAGGCGGCGACGACTTGCACGGTGCCGGCGGCGAATTGCGGGTCGAGAACCAGCGCTTGTCGTGGGAAATCCTCGACGCTTTTCGCGCCGCCGCGGCGCAGGCCGGCATCCCGAACACCGACGATTTCAATCGCGGCGACAACTTCGGTTGCGGCTATTTCGAGGTCAATCAGAAACGCGGCATGCGCTGGAACGCGGCGTCGGCCTTTTTGCATCCGATCGAGCGCGGCCCCGAAAAGCGCAAGAACCTCACCCTCGTCACCGGTGCCCAGGTCAGGCATCTGAATTTCGATGGCCAGTTGTGCACCGGCCTGACCTTCGTGCAGGACGGCCAGCATGTGAACGTCCAGGCGCGTTGCGAAACCATCCTCGCCGCGGGCGCGATCGGCACACCGCAGCTCCTCGAACTCTCGGGCATCGGTCACCCCAACCTGCTTCAATCGATGGGGCTCAAGGTGCGCCATGCCCTGCCCGGCGTCGGCGAGAACCTGCAAGACCATCTGCAATTGCGCATGGCGTTCAAGGTGCGCGGCGCCAAGACGCTCAACACGATGGCCAATTCGGCGCTCGGCAAATTGTGGATGGGCATGCAATTCGTCTTTGCGCGGCGCGGGCCCATGACGATGGCGCCCTCGCAACTCGGCGCTTTCGCCAAAACGTCCGATGATCTCGAAACACCCGATGTCGAGTACCACGTCCAACCCTTGTCGCTCGACAAATTCGGCGAGCCGCTGCACGCCTTTCCGGCGTTCACGGCGAGCGTCTGCCATTTGCGGCCGAGCTCGCGCGGCAGCGTCCACATCGCCTCGCGCGAATACACGGCGGCTCCACGCATCGCGCCGAATTATCTGAGCACCGATCATGACCGCCGCGTGGCGGCCGAAGCCTTGCGCCTGACCCGGCGCATCGTGGCTCAGGCGCCCTTGCAACACTACGCGCCCGAGGAATTTCGCCCAGGGCCGCAATTCACGAGCGACGAAGATCTAGCGCGCGCCGCGGGCGACGTCGGCACCACGATCT
>CAXBRX010000074.1:0-11284 GCA_963977835.1 uncultured Derxia sp. | reverse complement strand
GCAATGGCTAGCGGGCAAGCTTGCCGCCTACGCGCATCTGGCGCCCGAGGACGTGCAGCGCACCCTGGTCGAATTGACCGCCACGCTGATCGCCGCCGAAGTCCAGGCCAGTGATCCGCCGGTCGGCGAAGTGATTCTTTGCGGCGGCGGCGCTTACAACGGCTGCCTGCGCGATGCGCTGGCCTTGCAACTCGCCGAACTCGACAAACCGCCGCGCCTCGCCTTGTCGAGCGATTACGGCGTGGCGCCCGAGCATGTCGAAGCCCTGGCCTTCGCCTGGCTGGCCTTCATGCATGTCAACGACCAGCCGGCCAATCATCCCGATGTCACCGGTGCCGACGATTTCCGCGTGCTCGGCGCGTATTACCCGCACTGACGCCGCCGCGGCCCGCATAGCCCTCGCCCGCACCGATCCGCAGGCGTCGGCAGCAAACAAAAAAGGCCCGCTGCGTGCGGGCCTTCTTGTTTGCGCGGAACCATGTCCGCGCCGACTCTGGTTAAAGCGACAGTGCGTTCAGACCGAGAAGCTCGAACCGCAGCCGCAAGTGCTGGTGGCGTTCGGGTTCTTGATCACGAATTGCGCGCCTTCGAGGTCGTCCTTGTAATCGATCTCGGCGCCGACCAGGTATTGATAGCTCATGGCGTCGATCAGCAAGGTGACGCCGCCTTTTTCCATCGTGGTGTCGTCTTCGTTGACGACATCATCGAAGGTGAAGCCGTACTGGAAGCCGGAGCAACCGCCGCCTTGCACGAAGACGCGCAGCTTGAGCTCGGGATTGCCTTCCTCGTCGATCAATTCCTTCACCTTGAGCGCGGCGGCGTCGGTGAAGATGAGCGGCGTGGCGGCGGTGGCGTTGTCGAGAACTGCTCCCATGACGATTCCTTTCGGCTTGACTCTGGTCTGATGCGCGATTCTAGGCGACTTCGGGCGATTTGGTGGCGGAACCCGCAGCCGCCGCAGGTGCTTGGTGACCGGCGTCGGCCGCCTGATGCCGCAAAGTGCCGTCGACCACCGCGCCGTTGTGCATTTCGAGGGCTTTGTAGGTCACATCACCAGTGACCCGCGCCCGCGGTTGAAGTTCCAGCAACTCGGTCGCGGTGACCGGCCCTTCGACACTGCCGTTGATGATCACATGCGCAGCCGACACCGCGCCTTTGACGGTCGACAATTCGCTGATGATCAGCATCGAGGCCTTGCCCGGCAAGGCCAGGACATTGCCGTTGACGCAGCCATCGATGCGCAGGCCGCCCTCGAACTCAATGTCCCCCGAAATGCGCGCCTGGCCGCCGATCAGACTTTCGATCGTGCGTGCGGTCTTCGATCCACTTCCAAACATCGGTTTCTCCCGGGCGCCGCTCGTGCTAATGCACCGACGCCACTTGTTGTGCGCGCACCGCGCCGTTCTCCAACACGCGCAACTGCACGCTGCGCACCGACACCTCGGCCGGGGCGTCGATCACGCCTTCGAGCCGCTGAAACATCCGAAACGACAACGCGTAATTGCGATCGGCTGCCGCGCCATCGGCCGGAATCGCCACCTGGGTGCCATGGCCATCCTGCAGACCGTTGATGACGAATTGCACCTGCCCGACGAAATCCTTGGCGGCCTTGGCCCCTTGGCTGACCAGGATGCGATAGCGCAGCCGCGTATGGTCACCGGCCGTTTCGGCATCGATCTGGAAGCTGCGGATCGAAACGCCCTGGGCCTGGCTCGGCGGCAGGATGCGGTCGAAGAAGGCCAGATCTTCCTTGAGCTTGGCATTCTCGCCTTCGAGCGCCTTGACCTGGGCGACCAGCCGCTCCTCGGCCGCGCGTTCGACCGACAAATCGCTCGAGGCCGCGTTGACTGCCGTGTTCAGCGTGTCGCGCTCATGGCGCAGGGCGCTGATCTCGCCTTCGAGCCGTCCGATCTCGTCATGGCTCGCCGAGCGGTTGTAGCCGGCATTGCGGCCACCGCGGTCGTAGGCCCAGGCCACGCACACACCGGCCAGCACCAGAAACACGAGGGCGAGCACCAGGCCCGTCCAGCGCGGGCGCGCATCGCGCACATACACGCGCGGCAACGGCGTGGGCACATGTTTGCGGCGAAACAGACGCGGCATGGTGAGTCCCCTTTAGGGCAGGACCGGCACGTGCATGAGTCCGGTGGTTTCCGGCAGACCGAACATGAGGTTCATGCATTGCACGGCTTGTCCGGAAGCGCCTTTCACAAGATTGTCCTGCACGACCAGGATGACCAGTTGATCCCCACCGCCCGGGCGATGCACGGCGATGCGCAACTGATTCGAGGCCCGCACCGAGCGCGTGTCGGGCTGGCTGCCCGGCGGCATGACATCGACGAAGGTTTCGTTGGCGTAGCGCGCTTCGTACAAGGCCTGGAAATCGACCTCGCGCGCGCCGGGCAGGATGCGCGCATACAAGGTCGTGTGCATGCCGCGGATCATCGGCACCAGGTGCGGCACGAAGGTCAGGCCGATGTCGTCATGGCCGGCGATGCCTTTGAGCTGTTCGACGATCTCGGGGTGATGCCGGTGGCCTTTGACGCCATAAGCCTTGAAACTGTCCGAAGCCTCGGCGAACAGATTGCCGAGTTCGGTCTTGCGACCCGCGCCCGACACGCCCGATTTCGCGTCGGCGATCAAGGTCGTGGTGTCGACCAGGTGCTTGCCGCCTTCGATCAAGGGCAGCAGGCCGAGTTCGACCGTGGTCGGATAACAGCCGGGGTTGGCGACCACGCGCGCGCGCTTGAGCGCCTCGCGATGCACTTCCGGCAGGCCGTAAACCGCTTCGGCCAACAGCGCCGGCGCGGTATGCGGCATGCCGTACCAGCGCTCGAAGACCGCCGCGTCACGCAACCGGAAATCGGCGGCCAGATCGATGATGCGCACGCCCGCTTCGATCAGCGCCGGCCCTTGTTCCATCGCCACGCCGTGCGGGGTCGCGAAGAAGACCACATCGCATTTGGACAGCACGGCGAAGTCGGGCGCCGAAAACGCCAGCGACACACGCCCGCGCAAAGACGGGAACATTTCGGCCACCGGCATGCCGGCTTCCTTGCGCGAGGTGATCACCTCGAGCTGCACATCGTCGCGCTGGGCCAGCAAGCGCAGTAGTTCGACGCCCGTATACCCGGTACCACCAACTATCCCGACCTTGATCATCATTTCTCCCAACCGGCCGTCAGCATCCGTCTGAAAACAAAAAAGCCGCCAGAGTATGGCGGCCTTTCTGTCGCGAAAACGTTGATTCGATCAACGCTTCGAGAATTGCTTGCGGCGCCGCGCACCGTGCAGACCGACCTTCTTTCGCTCGACTTCACGCGCATCACGCGTGACCAAGCCAGCCTTGGACAGGGTGGGCTTGAGCGCTGCATCGTAATCGATCAGGGCGCGGGTGATGCCGTGGCGGACTGCGCCGGCCTGGCCGGATTCACCGCCGCCGTGCACATTCACCTTGATGTCGAACGCCGAGACGTTGTCCGTCAATTCGAGCGGCTGGCGGATGATCATCAGACCGGTTTCGCGCTTGAAGTAGGCGTCGGCAGGCTTGCCGTTGACCACGATCTTGCCCGTGCCCTTCTTGATGAAAACGCGAGCCACCGACGTCTTGCGACGACCCGTACCGTAGTTGTAGTTGCCGATCATCGCGCGTCCTTAGTTGATCTGCAGCGTCTTGGGCTGCTGAGCCGAATGCGGGTGCGTGCCCTCGGCATAGACCTTCAGCTTCTTGATCATCGCGTAACCAAGAGGTCCCTTGGGCAACATGCCCTTGACGGCCTTTTCCAAGGCGCGGCCAGGGAAGCGGCCTTGCATCTTGCCAAAGGTGGTCTCGTAGATACCGCCCGGGTAGCCCGAATGGCGGTAGTACTTCTTGTCCAGCGTCTTGTTGCCGGTGACACGCAGCTTGGCGGCATTCACCACGACGATGAAATCCCCCGTATCGACATGCGGCGTGAATTCCGGCTTGTGCTTGCCGCGCAAACGGCGGGCGATCTCGGCGGCAAGGCGTCCGAGCACAACGTCCGTGGCATCAACCACGTACCAGTCGTGCTTGACCTCGGCCGGCTTAGCGGAATAAGTCTTCATGGCACTCAGTATCAGTTGCAGCGCGCTGCGGTGTGGGACGCGCGCACTGTTGGGTGATCCGCAACCCGAAACGGGAATCGGCTTGACGGAAAGCTTTGAAGTTTAAGTAATTTTTGGGCCCAGCGTCAACCGGAACACATTGTTTTGCCGGTTGAGAAGAAAAAAGCCCGAAGCAGCACGCTGCTTCGGGCGAATCCACCTTTGGAGGAGGGTGGAGGAGACACTGGTGATCGCCGGCTACTCCGGCAACATGGGAAACATGCTAGCGCGAAAAATTGTGCGGCGCAAGAACTGCATACGCCCATGTGCGACACTTCGCACATTCGCACTAGACTAAGCACACTAAATCACGAGTGCCGCATTGCAACAATTCGTGAACCAATTGATCAGGAGCAAGTCTCGATGGAATGCAAGGTGAATTGGATCGCCTCGGCCGGCATGGCTTTCATGGCCGAAACCGGCTCGGGCCATGCCGTCGTCATGGATGGCGCGCCGGAAGGCGGCGGGCGCAACCTCGGGCCGCGCCCGATGGAGATGGTGTTGCTGGGCACCGGCGGCTGCACCGCCTATGACGTGGTCCTGATCCTCAAACGCGGCCGGGCCGATGTCCGCGGATGCGAGGTCACGCTGCAGGCCGACCGGGCCGAGCAAGACCCGAAGGTGTTCACGCGGATCAATTTCCATTACCGCATCACGGGCCGCAATCTGAACGCGGCCACGGTCGAACGGGCAGTCCAGCTTTCGAAGGACAAGTACTGCTCGGCCTCGATCATGCTCGGCAAGACCGCCGAGATCACCCATTCGATCGAGATCGTCGAAGACTAGAGGTGATGTGCGGTGGTCGTCATGACCTGCGCCGCCGCACGCATCAACCCACGCACCGGGCCGGGCAGATTCACGCCGCCGCTGGCCAGCGCATCGTCGGCATGCTTGACCTCGTCGACCTTCATCTGGGCCACGATGGCGCGGCTGCGATGATCGTTCTCGGGCAGGCGCTCGAGGTGGCCGAGCAAATGCTCCTCCACCTGATGCTCGGTCTCGGCGACGAATCCCAGGCTCACCTTGTCGCCCAGCCGCCCTGCGAGCAGGCCGATCGCAAACGCGCCGGCATACCAAAGTGGATTGAGCACGCTGGGACGGGCGTTGAGTTCGTCCAGCCGCGACGAGGTCCAGGCGAGATGGTCGCGCTCTTCCATGGCCGCGTTGCGGAACTTCTCGCGCAAGGCGGCATTGCGTGTCGACAATGCCTGCGCCTGGTACAGCGCCTGCGCGCAGACCTCGCCGACATGATTCACGCGCATCAACGAAGCCGAGAGTTCTCGTTGCGCGGGCTCCAAGGGCTCCTCGGCGCAAGCGTCGCCCGGTGACGGCCGCGCCGCCGGCATAGAACCGAAAGCGCTTCGCACTGCAACATCGAACTCGCGTATCACCCAATCGACATTCATTTCCACCCTCACCTACTGTTTGCTGTAGCGCGCGCTGTATCACAAACCTCGAATGCATCCTCCAATCAGCGCGCAATGCATTGAATTGCTTGACGAATTACCCGGAGAATACGCGGCCGCGTCAATATTTGATAACAAACCTAATCATCAGGAGACTATCTGAATGAAGAAATCCCTCATCGCGTTGGCCGTGATGGCTGCTTGCAGCAATGCCTTTGCGCAATCGCGTGGCCCCGAGGCCGATGAATCGCTGACCCAAGGCCCGACGCGCGTACAACTGTATGGCATCGCCGATGTCGGCCTGGAATCGGTACACAACGGCTACACGCTGTCGCGCGTCAGCAGCGGCATTTCCGCCGGTTCGCGACTGGGCTTTCGCGGCACCGAAGACATGGGTGGCGGCTATCGCACCGTCTTCGTGCTGGAACAGCGCATCGAAATGGATACCGGCGACAACACCAACACCTCGGCCTATCAATGCGGCACCTCGGGCTGCCCGGGCGTGACGTCTCCTGGTCCGGCCGCTCTGCAAGCCGGCGTGCAAGCCACCGCCGCCAACCTGCTCGCCCGCGCCACCAGCGTCAACAGCGTCAAGTCCTTGTTCGACCGCCAAGCCTTCGTCGGCATGGTCACGCCGGTTGGCGCCGTTTTGCTCGGCCGCCAATACACGCCGGGCTATGAAGTCATGAACCGCTTCAACGCCTTTGCCGACTCGACCGCAGGTCAATTGGGGCAAGGCTACGCGGCGCTGATGATCCGCGCCAACAACGCGATCCAGTACCGCGCCGAGTTGCATGGCTTCGTTGCCTCGCTGATGTACAGCTTCGGCGGCACCGAACTCGCGCGCAGCGAACTGGCCGGCAACAAGAATCCGTTCTACGGCGCCAACTTCCAGTACCTGTCGCCGACCTTCTCGGCCGGTGTCGGCTTCAATCAGAATTACACCCAGGTCTTCGACGTATCAACCGCGTTCTCGACGCCGGCGATGTCGAACGACAAGAAGAAGGGCATGCAGACCTTGAACGTCGGCGCGTCGTATGCGCTGGGCGACCTCAAGCTGTTCGGCCAATACATGAAGCGCAAGAACGACAACCCAGTGCTGACCGAGGCCGGGCTGGTCACCGTGGTGTCCTCGGGCGCCACCTTGGCCAATCAATCGCTCGCGCTCATGCTCGGCAACGGCCTGAGCCAGCTCGATGCCGACCTGATCCGCGGCAGCGTCGGCAAGACCGACACCCAGGTGTATTCGTTCAGCGCCAACTACCGCGTGAGCACCGGCAACATCCTCGCGAGCTACACGCGCGCCAAGGACAAAGCCACCCCGGGCGAAGGCGAACTCGACGCCATCGTCGACCACTTTGCGGTCGCTTACTTCCACGATTTGTCGCGCCGCACCCAGTTGTACAGCGTCGCGGCACTCGCCAAGAACAAGGGCGACGCGCGCATGGGCCTGGGCGCTGCCGGTTATTCGGGTGGATTCACCACCGAACCCGGACAAGACAGCCGCGTCCTGCAATTTGGCATCCGCCACGCGTTCTGATCATCAAACTGCCTTGATCGGATGTTAAAGGCCGCGAACTCGCGGCCTTTTTCTTTTTCGACCATCGCACTGACAGGGTTTTACATAGCACTTAGGGCTCATGGCCGACCTGTTGCGCAGACCCCACAAGATCAGGCTTGGATACAGTTCCCCATCCCCATTCTTTTGCCCCTGCATCTGTTCTCTGAAAGAATCTAGGTCAACTTCCGATGGGAGTTACCGGAAATATCGAGTGGCACGAAGCACGCAGTGGATCGCATCAGGAAACCCTTCGGCCTTCTCGTCTGCAGCATTCCGGTTCTTCGACTACACATGGAGAAACCTAATGAAGAAAACGCTACTCGCGGCTGCTTTGATCGCTGGCTTTGCTGGCGTCGCGCAAGCGCAAACCCCGGCGACGAATGTCACGCTGTACGGCATCGTTGACGAAGGCATCACCTACAAGAGCATCGACTCGTACACCGGCCATGACAGCCAATCGATCACCGGCGTTGACTCTGGCATTCAGAGCGGCAGCCGTTGGGGCCTGAAGGGTTCGGAAGATCTGGGTGGCGGCCTGAAGGCCAACTTCGTGCTGGAAAGCGGCTTCAACGCCGACACCGGCTCGAGCGCCCAAGGCGGCCTGCTGTTCGGTCGTCAATCGTTCGTCGGCCTGAGCGGTGGCTTCGGTGAAGTGCGCCTCGGCCGTCAAATGGTCGCTGGCTATGAATTGGCCACCCTGTTGGATCCGTTCGGCGCCGGTTTCGGCTCCGCCGGTATGCAATCGACCTTCTCGTCGGCCAACGCGCTGCGCGTGAACAACGCCGCCGTGTACCGCTCGCCGGTCGTCAACGGCTTCCTGGGCGTCGTCGGTTATTCGTTCAACGCGCTGGGCACCGAAGTTGCCGGCCTGTCGAACAACACCCACGCCACCACGGTTGGCCTCGGCTACCTGAATGGCCCCTTGGCCCTTCTGGCCTCGTACGAACAAGTCAACGTTCCGGGCTCGGCTGACGACATCAAGCATTGGTGGGTTGGCGGCACGTACGACCTGAAGGTTGTGAAGCTTGCCGCGGCCTACGGCCAAGACAAGAACCAACAAGGCGTCACCGCGCCGGTGCTGTTCGGTTCGAGCAACGACTCCAAGCAATACATGCTGGGCGTGACGGTTCCGCTGGGCGCTGGCAGCCTGCTCGGTGAGTTCCAAAACCGTGACGACAAGACCACCGCCAACAAGGATGGTCGCGTTGTGTCGGTTGGCTACACCTACCCGCTGTCGGCTCGTACCAATGTCTACACCTATCTCGCCGATGTCGATGGCAAGAATGGCAACGACAACGTCGGTATCGACCGCAAGGAATTCGCGGTTGGCGTGCGTCACACGTTCTAATCGTTTGCGGCCTTGTGCCGCAACGGTGTGAACTTGAAAGAACCGCCTTCGGGCGGTTCTTTTTTTGCCCGCTCGCTGCATGGATTGGGCGCGCGACAAAAAAAACGGAGGCCGATCGGCCTCCGTTTTCATTGGAATCAGGCGCTCGCAAGCGCCCGACGCCGGCTTAGAACGCGTGGCGAATACCCAGCGCCAAACCCTTCGGGTCTTGGCCGGCCAACACCGAGGTGTAGTCGTTTGCCGAGTTCGCTGCGCCGGTGCCGAAAGCAGCGGCAGAGTCGTTCTTGGTGTACTGGAACATTGCGTAGACGTTGGTCCGCGCGCTCAGGTTGTAGTTGTAGCCCAGGCTGATGGTCTGGCTGGTGCTGTTGCTGACTTCCTTGAGCTTGCCCGACGCGAATTGGGCCCAGACCGCACCGCCGCCAGCCTTGATCTGCGTGCCGACATGGTAGCCGTCGTTGGTCAGATCGGTGGCCGAATCGAACTTGGCATGCACATAACCGGCGTAGACACGAGCGACGCTGAGGTCGTAGCTGCCTTGCAGGGTGTAAGCCTTGGTTTCGGTACCGACGGTCAGCTTGTCGTCGACATAGCTGAAGCCGGCCGCGATCGGGCCGCCAGCGTATTGCACGGCGACGTTCATCAGGCCATCGCCCGACTTGCCAGCCGTCTCATTGGCGCCCCACATCAAGGAACCCGTGAAGCCCGACAGATTCGGCGAGTCGTAACGGATCGCGTTGTTGACGCGCACGGCGGTATAGATCGAACCATTCGAATACGGGCTGGCGTAGCCGGTTTCGAAGGCGTCGCCGATGTTCACGACATCGAAGAAGGGCGAGTATTGACGACCAACGTTGACCGAGCCGAAGCCACCCGACAGGCCGACAAAGGCTTGGCGGCCGAACAGCAGACCACCTTGCGCCGACGAACCGGTGTCGACGAAGTAGCCGCTTTCGAGCTTGACGTTGGCCTTCAGACCGCCGCCGAGGTCTTCGCTACCCTTGATGCCCCAGCGCGAACCCGACATACCGCCGGATTGCACGGCGCTGCGCGATTCGGTGCCGCCGGAATTGAACTCGAGAAAGGTATCGACCACACCGTACAGGCTGACATTCGCCGACTGCGCGTGTGCAGCGGCAGAGAAGCCGGCTGCCAGAGCAACAGCCAAAAGCGTCTTCTTCATGCGTTTCCCCCAAATTAGATATAGAAGCCTAGTTGGACAAGGCGAAACGATTGTAATGTCGATTACAGGCCTAGTCTTCTTTCCGATGAACACCGTATCCATGACACCACGGTGCTACTAAATCACTGATTTTGTTGAGGGTTTTCCCGCAGCACTTGACGCCTTTTTGCGGCGAGTTGACGGCGGATCCACGCACATCTCGCGCGCCAGACGCAGTAGGAGATCCTGGTAGAGCGGTGGCAATGCAGCAAACAGACGAAACAGTTCGGCCATCGGCGTGACGGCATCGGCGGCGCCTTCACGCACCCGTCCGTACAGGATGACCCAGGGATCGACGCCGAGCGTCTCGGCCAGATGCAGCAAGGTTTCGGCTGACGGAGTCGCGGTCTGGCCCGATTCGAGTTTTTCGATGGTGGTCCGCGCCACCCCGAGCTTTTTGGCCAGTTTGAGCTGCGACCAACCGCGCTCGTTACGCAATGCGAGCACACGCTCACCCACCGCCCCCGCTTCGACACCCGATCGTTTCATCTGCCGTTCTCCGCGCATCAATGCGCCGCATCCCAGTTGGGGCCGACACCGACCTCCGCCAGCAAGGGCACACTCAGTTGCGCGACGGCGCCCATCAAGGCGCGCACCTGATCACGCACCAGCGTAAGTTCCGACTCGGGCACTTCGAGCACCAGTTCGTCGTGCACTTGCATGATCAGACGCGTGCCCACGCCGGAGTCGTCCAGCCATTGCTGAACCTTGATCATCGCGAGCTTGATCAGATCGGCCGCAGTGCCTTGCATGGGCGCATTGATCGCCGCGCGCTCGGCCCCTTGCCGGCGCGGCCCGTTCGGCGAATTGATTTCCGGCAGCCACAAGCGCCGCCCGAACACGGTTTCGACATAGCCCTGGGCCTTGGCCAAGCGCCGAGTTTCTTCCATGTAGCGCGCCACGCCGGGGTAGCGCTGGAAGTACCGGTCGATGTAATGCTTGGCGGCGTCGCGTTCGATGCCCAGATTGGCGGCCAGGCCGAAGGCGCTCATGCCGTAGATGAGGCCGAAATTGATGACCTTGGCATAGCGCCGCTGCTCGTGCGTCACCGCTTCGGGCGCCACACCGAAGATTTCAGCCGCGGTGGCACGGTGGACATCGAGTCCTTCGGCGAACGCACGCACCAGCGCTTCGTCCGCCGAAATGTGCGCCATGATGCGCAGCTCGATCTGCGAATAGTCAGCACTCACAATGACGCAACCCGGCGGCGCGATGAAGGCTTCCCGGATGCGCCGGCCTTCGGGCGTGCGGATCGGGATGTTCTGCAGATTCGGGTCGTTGGAGGCGAGCCGGCCCGTGACCGCCACGGCTTGCGCATAGTTGGTGTGCACGCGGCCGGTCGCCGGATTGACCATGCGCGGCAGTTTGTCGGTGTAGGTGCTCTTGAGCTTGGACACTCCGCGATGCTCGAGAATCAGGCGCGGCAGCGGATAGTCTTCGGCCAGTTTCTGCAGCACTTCTTCGTCGGTCGACGGCGCGCCGCTGGCGGTTTTCTTGACGATCGGCAATTGCAGCTTGTCGAACAACAATTCACCGATCTGCTTGGGCGAACCCAGATTGAAGGGCTGGCCCGCAGCTTCGTGTGCCTCGCGCTCCAGGGCGTGGATGCGCAAGCCGAGCTC
>CAXBRX010000073.1:0-11321 GCA_963977835.1 uncultured Derxia sp. | reverse complement strand
TGTTGCCCGTCCTTCGCATGGTCGTGGCCACCCTCGCCGTGTTGGTCGCCGGACGGGCAGTTCCTCTGCTACTCGGCGCGCGAAGGCGAGTCCGGTGCGCCGCGTCTGTATCGCGTTCCCGTGGCAGGCGGCGCAGCGCAACATGCTCAACCGCGACGCCGCGCAGCTCGAGGCCTCCCGCGTCGACGACGAAGGGCTTCACGCTCACGATGCTTCCCACGGCCTGCACGATTCCGGTGAACATCAGGTCCTCGCGATGATGCGGATGTCCTCGCCCAGCCGGTCGACTGTGGAGTACAGGCCCTTGTCGGCAAGCTCGCGGGCCGTTGCCACAGCTCGGTCCGCAGTCTCGCCGGCCACGAATCGGTTCACGACCGCCCGCGACAGCGGCGACCCGGTGATGAGCTTCTCGAGCGCCTCGAGCCCTGGGCCCTCCTCGACGTCGTAGTCGGTCCCGATGAAGTTCGCCTGCCAGCGTCCGCCGGGCGCCCGATCGATCCCCTGGATCGCCTTCCCGGCGAGGTCGGCGCCAAGGAAGCCGGCAAGATGCGCGCCGAAGGCAAGAGCTACGTCGTCAAGGACGGCGACGTGATGCACTTCCTCTTCAACAACTGAGGCGGCTCACCGCTTCAGCATCTTCATCAAGCCGCTGGTCTGCGCCTCTGGTTTGGGCGAGCCCGGACAGCGGCCCAGACGGGTCGGATCGGTGTCTCCGCGATCCAGATAGACGAGGCTCAGCATATCGCCGCTGACCGCCGCGAAGACGCGCTCGCGGCGGGTCTGGCCGCCGCGCCAGCGCTGACCCTCGCGGCGGCGAACGACGCCAGCCCCTGGACGATCTCGGGCAGCGTCGGCCTGAGCAGCGATTACCGCGAACGCGGCGTATCGCAATCGACCTCGGCCCCGTCGGCCCATGTCAGCGTGGAAGTCGCGCATCGCGCCGGGGCTTACGCGAGCCTGGGCATCGCCTCGGTCAGCGACACGGAGTACACCGGCGGCGCCGGGGTCGAGCTCACGCCCGCGTTCGGCTGGCGCTTCACGCCGGCCGACGACTGGGGCATCGACCTTGGATTCAACGGCAATGTCTATCCCGGTGCGAGCGGCGCACGCGAAGCGCAACTGGCCGATCTGCCCCCGGCGGTGGCCAATCGCATCCGCGCCGCCTCGGCCGACCAATCCTTCGATACCGTGCAGGCCAGCGCGGCGCTCAGCTACCGCGGGCTGGAGTTTCGCGCCTCGCATGCGTTGACCGATTATTTCGGCGCCCGCTACGACACCTCGACCCACATGGGCCAGGTGCAAAACAAGGCGGTCGACTCCAAGGGCACGACCTATCTCGAACTGAATTACGACCATCCGATCGGCCAGCATTGGCAATGGTCGGCCCATGTCGGGCGCTTGCATGTGCCCAACCTGGACGCGCTCGATTACACCGATTGGCAGCTCGGCGCGAGCGTGGACGCCTGGGGGCTGACCTGGAGCCTGGCCTACAGCGCCACCAACGCCCAGACGGTGATGTACCGGGTGGCGCACGGCAGCCGCGAGGTCGATCTGAGCAGCGATGCCGTCCTGGCGTCGGTGAACTGGAAGTTTTAGCCGGCGGCAGGCGCT
The DNA here is from genome assembly GCA_963977835.1 of uncultured Derxia sp. Classification (GTDB taxonomy): domain Bacteria; phylum Pseudomonadota; class Gammaproteobacteria; order Burkholderiales; family Burkholderiaceae_E; genus CAXBRX01. The sequence goes on along the minus strand of CAXBRX010000073.1, from coordinate 9,710 downwards.
TGGCGCACGCCCGCCGCCCGGAGAATGCCGGTGCGGCAGGCACAAATGCCCTGCCCCGGTAAAATGGGCGTTTTGCTGCCTTTTCGATCGCCCGCCATGCCGCGCAAGCTCTTCGTCACCACCGCCCTGCCCTACGCCAACGCCGCCTTCCACATCGGCCACATCATGGAGTACATCCAGGCCGACATCTGGGTGCGCACGCAGCGCATGCAAGGGCACCAAGTGCATTTCGTCGGCGCCGACGATGCGCACGGCGCGCCGATCATGATTGCGGCCGAAAAGGCCGGCAAGACGCCTCAGGAATTCGTCGGCGCGATCGCCGCGGGCCGCAAGCAATACCTCGACGGCTTCTCGATCAGTTTCGACAACTGGCATTCGACCGATTCCGACGAAAACGTCTGGTTCTCGCAAGACATCTACAAGCGCCTCAAGGCCAATGGCTTCATCGCCACCAAGACCATCGAGCAATTCTTCGATCCGGTGAAGGGCATGTTCCTGCCCGACCGCTACATCAAGGGCGAATGCCCGAAATGCGGCGCGAAGGATCAGTACGGCGATTCGTGCGAAGTCTGCAGCTCGGTCTATACGCCGACCGAACTCAAGAACCCGTATTCGGTGCTTTCGGGCGCCACGCCGGAGTTGCGCACCAGCGAGCATTACTTCTTCAAATTGTCCGACCCGCGCTGCGTCGACTTTTTGCGCCAATGGACGCAAGACGGCCGCTTGCAGACCGAAGTCGCGAACAAGGCCAACGAATGGCTCTCGGGCGAGGAAGGCCTGGGCGATTGGGACATTTCGCGCGATGCGCCGTATTTCGGCATCCCGATTCCCGATGCGCCGGGCAAATACTTCTACGTCTGGCTCGATGCCCCGATCGGCTACCTCGCCTCGCTCAAGAATTATTTCGGCAAGAAAGGCCTCGACTTCGCCGCCTTCTTCGCCGAGCCCGGCGTCGAACAGATCCATTTCATCGGCAAGGACATCATCTATTTCCATACGCTGTTCTGGCCAGCGATGCTCAAGTTTGCGGGCTACAAGACGCCCGACAACGTGTATGTGCACGGCTTTTTGACCGTCAGCGGCGAAAAGATGAGCAAAAGCCGCGGCACCGGGCTGTCGCCGCTCAAATATCTCGAACTCGGCATGAACCCGGAATGGCTACGCTATTACATCGCGGCCAAGCTCAACGGGCGTGTCGAGGATGTGGACTTCAATCCCGATGATTTCGTCGCGCGCGTCAACAGCGATCTGATCGGCAAGTACGTCAACATCGCAAGCCGCGCCTCGGGCTTTTTGGTCAAGCATTTCGACGGCGCCTTGAGCACCTGGCGCCATGCGGGCGGCGGCGAAGACCTCTCGCCGATGACCTTCCATGCGCTGGCCGCGAAAGACGCCATCATCGAAGCGATCAATGCGCGCGATTACGGCCGCGCGATCCGCGACATCATGGCCGTGGCCGATTTCGTGAATCAGAAATACGACGCCGCCAAGCCTTGGGAAATCGCCAAAGACCCGGCCAAGCGCGAAGTGCTGCACGACGTCTGCAGCGACGCGATCCGCGCCTTCGCGGTCATGACCTATCTGCTCGCGCCCATCCTGCCGCGCACCTCCGAGCGCATTGCGCAATGGTTGGGCCTGGCCACGCCACTCACCTTCGCCGACATCGACCGCGTGCCGAGCGCGGTCAAGCCTTACGAGCATCTGATGCAGCGCGTGGACCCCAAGCTGCTCGACGCCTTGTTCGAGCCGCCCGCGCAAGAGAAGGTCATCCCCGGCGGTGAAGACCTCGCGGCCGAGATCAAGATCGACGATTTTTCGAAGGTCGATCTGCGCATCGCCAAAATCGTCAATGCCGAGCATGTCGAAGGCAGCGACAAACTGCTGCGCCTGACGCTCGACGTGGGCGAAGGCCGAACGCGCAATGTGTTCTCGGGCATCAAATCGGCCTACGAGCCCGCCGACCTGATCGGCAAGCACACCGTGATGGTGGCCAACCTCGCGCCGCGCAAGATGAAATTCGGCGTGAGCGAAGGCATGGTGCTCGCGGCCTCGCATGCCGATGAAAAAGCCAACCCGGGCATCTTCTTGCTCGACCCTTACCCGGGCGCCCAGCCGGGCATGCGCGTGCGCTGAAGCGGGCACGCCGCGTGCATGGGCCTGATGGTCAACCATCAGGTTCAGCCATCGTCAGGCCTCCATGCACGCGCACCCCGCCGCGCCGCCGAGCGCAGCCCAGGGCTTTCTGGATTTCCTCGATTCCGAGGCGGGCGGACGCTTTCTGGCCGATTTCCAGACCGTCGAATTGCCGCGCGGCACCCTGGTCTGCACGCCCGGCGATACGAACGACCGCGTGCTCATCGTGCGCAGCGGCCGGGTGCGCGTGTATCTGGCCGATGCCGACCGTGAGCTGACGCTCGCCTTTCTCGAACCCGGCGACGCGTTCTCGACCCATACGCCGACTTACATCGCGACCGTCGCGCCGACGGTGCTGCATACCCTGCCCACGCGCCGCTTCGCGGCCAAACTCGCGGCCCAGCCCGAGGCCACGCCGACCATCATGCGGGTGCTCGGCAAATTGCTCAACGGCTCGATCGAACTCATCGAATCGCTGGTGTTTCGCGATGCCGCGAGCCGGCTCGCGCATTTCCTCGCCCGCATCGCGCGGCATCAGGGCAGCCTGGTCGGCGAGCAATGGATCGTGCCGTTTTCGTGGTCGCTGGCCGATCTGGCGCTCTTGCTCGGCACGACCCGCCAGACGGTCTCGGAAGTGGTCAACCAGCTTGAACGCGAAGGCGTGTTCGAACGCCGCGGGCGGCGCTTGTTGATCGTCCATGACCTCGCGGCCCTCGAAGGCCGGGGCCGGGCGTCGAACCGCGCCCAAGCCGCCGGTGTGCAGGCGTCGGCCAGCCGACGGACGCACAGGCCGCCGCGCGCTTAGCATGCGGGACACTGAACGAAGGAGTGTCTCCATGTCCTGCTGCAAGATCGACCCCAACGCCCGGCCCGACCGCTACAAGAGCTTCATCGGCATCGATTGCGAGGGCAATGCCCGCCGCGTGATGGCCTTGATCGACCAGCACACCGTCGATCTGCAGGAAGACAAATTCTGGAAGTATTTCCATGGCCGCCGCCATGCGGCTTCCGGACCGGCCTGCGACGATTTGTTGTTGTTGGCCAGTTTTGTGAACCCGATCCGCGAATTGTTCGAAACCCGACAAGACTCCGAGGCTTTGGCGCTGCTCGAACAACTCGAAGACGAGTGCTTCTAGGCCACACTCCATGGCTTGGGCGCCACGAAAGCGCCGCGGCTTGACCAGAATCACTTCACGCCCCAACCGAGGTCCTAGACTCGCGCCGGCCTTTTAAAACCCCGGCAACAGGAGGACGACTTGGACTCTGGCAGGCTCGCGATCGAGCGGATCGTGGAACCGATTGCTCAACGCTACGGTAACGACCCCACTTATCTCGTCCAGGTCTTGCGCGACACGCAAGAAGCGCTCGACTGGATTTCCCCCGATGCAGTGTCCACGATCGCCGCCAAGCTCGGCGTCTCGGTGGCACAAGTGCAAAGCACGGTGCAGTTCTACGCCTTCTTGTACACGGCGCCGCGCGGCAAATACCGCATCCTGTTCTCCGACAACATCACCGACCGCATGCTGGGCAACGCGGCCTTGCTCGAGCACATGTGCAAGCGCCTGCGCGTCGAGCCCGACACGGTCTCCGATGATGGTCTGGTGAGCGTCGGCTACACCTCGTGCACCGGCATGTGCGACCAGGGCCCGGCCTTGCTCGTGAACAACCGCGCGATCACACGCCTGACGCCGCGCCGCGTGGATGAAATCTGCGAACTCGTGCGCACCCAGGTGCCGCTCGACGAATGGCCGGTCGAATTCTTCGTCGTCGAAAAGAACATCCGCCGCGGCGAATTGCTGCTGAGTTCGGAATGGACGCCGGGCGAAGCCTTGCGCGCGGCGATCGCGCGCGGGCCGCAAGGCATGCTGGCCGAAATCAAGCGCTCCAACCTGCGCGGCCGTGGCGGCGCGGGCTTCACCACCGGCGTCAAATGGGAAGGCTGCCGCAACGCGCACGGCGACACTCGCTACATCGTCTGCAATGCCGACGAAGGCGAGCCCGGCACCTTCAAGGACCGCGTGCTGCTGCAAGCCTTCTCGGGCCGCGTGTTCGAAGGCATGACGATCGCGGGCTACACCGTGGGCGCGGCCAAGGGCCTCGTCTATCTGCGCGGTGAATACCAATACCTGCGCGCGCCGCTCGAAGCGCAACTCGCCGAGATGCGCAAACAGAACCTGCTCGGCCGCGATGTCGGCGGCGTGCCCGGTTTCGATTTCGACATCGAGATCCACATGGGCGCGGGCGCCTATGTTTGCGGCGAGGAAACCGCGCTCATCGAATCGCTCGAAGGCAAGGCGGGGCGTCCGCGCATCCGTCCGCCCTTCCCCGTGACGAGCGGTTATCTGGGCAAGCCGACGGTGGTCAACAACGTCGAAACGCTGTGCAAGGCGACCTTCATCGCGCTGCGCGGCGGCGCCTGGTACGAAGGCCTGGGCACCAAGCAATCGACCGGCACCAAGATCCTCTCGATCTCGGGCGATTGCGAACGGCCGGGTCTGTATGAATACGCGTTCGGCGTGCGCATCGCCAAGGTGCTCGAAGACTGCGGCGCGCGCAATCCGATGGCGGTGCAAGTCAGCGGCGCCTCGGGCGTGTGCTTGTCGGAGCGTGAATTCGGCCGCCGGATCGCGTTCGAAGACGTGCCGACCGCGGGCTCCTTCATGGTGTTCAGCGAAAAGCGCGACATGTTCGAAGTCGCGCGCAATTTCGCGCATTTCTTCGCGCATGAAAGCTGCGGCTTCTGCACCCCGTGCCGGGTCGGCACCTCGCTCGTGCGCAATCTGATGGACAAGATCGGCGCGGGCCATGGCACCCAGTACGAGATGAACGAAATCACGCGCCTGCACGGCGTGCTCAAGACCAGCAGCCATTGCGGTCTCGGGCAGACCGCCTGCAATGCGGTGATGGACACCATGCAGAAGTTCCGGCCGTCGTACGAGCGGCGCTTGAAGGCCGTCGATTTCGAACCCGCGTTCGATCTCGATGCAGCCTTGGCCAAGACGCGCGAAATCACGGGCCGCGACGATGCCGCCGCCCACCTCGGAGCCGAGTCATGAGCGAAATCCAGAACACCCTCACGATCGACGGTCAGCCGGTCGATTTCGCGCCCGGACAGACCGTCTTGCAGGCGGCGCTGGCGGCGGGCGTCTATATCCCGCATCTGTGCTTCCACCCGGAATTCACGCCGCACGGCAGTTGCAAGCTGTGCACCGTGACGGTCAACGGCCGCAACGGCTCGGCCTGCACCATCAAGGCCATGCCGGGCATGGAAGTCGAGAACAACACGCCGGAACTCAACGGCCGGCGGCGTCTGCTGGTGCAGATGTTGTTCGTCGAAGGCAACCATTACTGCCCGAGTTGCGAAAAGAGCGGCAATTGCCAGTTGCAGGCGCTCGCCTACGACCTCGAAATGCTCACGCCGCACTTCAACCATTTCTACCCGACGCGCGCGGTCGATGCTTCGCATCCGGAAGTCATGCTCGACTTCAATCGTTGCGTGATGTGCGAGCTGTGCGTGCGCGCCAGCCGCGACATGGACGGCAAGAATGTCTTCGCGCTCGCGGGCCGCGGCATGGAGTCTCATGTGGTGGTCAACGCGCCGTCGGGCAAGCTCGGCGACACCGAATTCTCGATCGACGACGCAGCGGCGCACGTCTGCCCGGTGGGAGCGATCCTGCCCAAGCGCGTGGGCTTCCAGGTGCCGATCGGCCAGCGTCAATACGACGCCGAACCGATCAGCGCGCAAGTCGAACACCTCGCCACGCGGGAGGTCTGAACATGAACGCACCCCTCGAATTGCCGCGCCAGAAAGTGCGCGTCGCGACCACCTCGCTCGGCGGCTGTTTCGGCTGCCACATGTCCTTCCTCGACATCGACGAGCGCATCCTGCAATTGGCCGAGCTCGTCGATTTCGACCGCTCGCCGATCACCGACATCAAGCATTGCGGCCCGTGCGACATCGGCATCATCGAAGGCGGCGTCTGCAACGCGGAAAACGTGCATGTGCTGCGCGAGTTCCGCCGCAATTGCAAGACGCTGGTGGCGCTGGGTGCCTGCGCGATCAACGGCGGTCTGCCGGCGCAGCGCAATCCGCTCGATGTGCGCGCCTGCCTCGATCAGGTCTATGGCGGCCAGCCCGGCCCGGCCGGCGGCAAGGTGCCCAACGACCCCGAGCTGCCGCTGCTGCTCGAACAAGTGCATCCGATCAACGAAGTGGTCCGCGTCGATTATTTCGTGCCCGGCTGCCCGCCGTCGGGCGATGCGATCTGGAAATTCCTCACCGACCTCATCACGGGCCGCTCGCCGCGTATCGAGCACCCGCTGCTGCGTTTTGACTGAACGGAGACACCGCATGTCCGCATTGGAAACTGCCGCTCAACCGCAGACCCTGCGTCGCGTCGCGATCGACCCCGTTTCGCGCGTCGAAGGCCATGGCAAGGTCACCATCTTGCTCGACGACAAGAACCTCGTGCATCAGGTCCGCCTGCACATCGTCGAGTTCCGCGGCTTCGAAGTCTTCATCGAAGGCCGTCCGTACTGGGAAGTGCCGGTCGCCGTGCAACGGCTGTGCGGCATCTGCCCGGTCAGCCACAACCTCGCCGCGACCAAGGCGATGGACATCATCGTCGGCGCGCCCAAGCTCACGCCGACCGCCGAAAAGCTGCGCCGCCTCGCGCATTACGGCCAGGTGATGCAATCGCATGCGCTGCATTTCTTCCATCTGTCCTCGCCCGATCTGCTGCTCGGATTCGATAGCGAACCGACCCGCCGCAATGTCATCGGCGTGGCCGCCGCGTATCCGGAAATCGCCAAGCAAGGCGTGCTGTTGCGCAAGTATGGCCAGGAAGTCATCCGCCATGTTTCGGGCAAGCGCATCCATGGCACCGGCGCGATTCCGGGCGGCATGAACAAGGCGTTGTCGACCGCCGAGCGCGATGAATTGCGCCGCGACATCGATCAGATGATCGCGTGGTCGCGCGATGCCGTGCATCTGGTCAAGCGCATGCACGACACCAACCCGGCCTTCTACAACGGCTTCGGCGATGTGCCGTCGGCCTTGATGGGCATGGTGGATTCGTCGGGCGCTCTCGACCTTTACCACGGCGGTCTGACCGCCAAGAACGCCGACGGCGAGCTCATTTTCGACAAGGCCGATTATTCGACCTACCAGTCCTTGCTGCAGGAAGAGGTCAAGCCCTGGAGCTACATGAAGTTCCCGCACATCAAGTCGCTGGGCGCGGAAGCGGGCTGGTACAAGGTGGGGCCGCTGGCGCGGGTGCAAACCTGCAACCGCATCCCCACGCCGATGGCCGAAGCTGAACGCCTCGACATGCTCGCGATCGGCGGCGGCAAGCCGGTGCATGGCGCGCTGGTTTACCACTGGGCACGCCTGATCGAGACCTTGCACACCACCGAAGTCATCCGCGACCTGCTCGACGATCCGGACATCACCGGCACCGACCTGATGGCGCTCGGCGGCGAGCGTCAGCGCGAAGCGATCGGCGTCATCGAAGCGCCGCGCGGCACCTTGTTCCACCATTACCGCGTGGACGACAACGACCTCGTCACCTATTGCAATCTGATCGTCTCGACGACCAACAACAATCAGGCGATGAACGAATCGATCCGCCATGTGGCGCGGCAATTCCTCAACGGCCGCGAGCTGACCGAGGGCTTGCTCAACCACATCGAAATCGCGATCCGTGCCTACGATCCTTGCCTCTCGTGCGCCACGCACGCGCTGGGCAAGATGGCGCTCGAAGTCGACCTCGTCGATGCCGGCGGCCAATTGATCGACAGCATGCGCCGCGGCGGCGATTGCGCGCTCTGAGCCTCGCAATGTCCGCCCACCCGACCCGCGTCGTCGTCTTCGGCATCGGCAACGAAAGCCGCGGCGACGATGCGCTCGGGCCGTTGTTGTTGCGCCGGCTCGAAGCGGCCGGCCTCGCGCAAGTCACCGCGATCGAGGAATACCAGCTCCAGATCGAAAACGCGCTCGACCTCGACGACCACGATCTCGCCTTGTTCATCGATGCCGGGACCGGCACACCGCCGCCGTTCTCGTTCTACGAAATCGAGGCCGACCGCCAGATCGCGCATTCCACGCATGCGCTCGCGCCCGAGACCGTGCTCGCGGTCTACGAGCAGGTGCAGCGCAAGACGCCGCCACCGGCTTTTGTGTTGTGCGTGCGCGGCGAGCAATTCGAACTCGGCGCCGATCTGAGCGATGCCGCGGCCGTGCATCTCGAACTCGCCTGGAGCCGTCTGCTCGGCCTGTGTACCGGAGCGGATGCCGACCGCTGGCGCGCGCAGACCACCACCAGCGCCGAACCGGCACCGCGCCCGGCCTCGTCGGTGCGCGTCGAAAGCAGCGCGAGCGCCTGAACGCCGCCCACGCGCAAAGCCGTCGTTTCGACGGACAATGCGCGCATGTCCGATTCCGCCGCAGCCAAGTCCCATTTTGAATCCGGCGTGCGCCATTGGCAGGCCGGCGCGCTCGCCGAAGCGGTGGCCAGCTTCGAAGACGCCTTGCGGCTCGATCCGCAACTCGCACCGGCCCATGTGAACCTCGGCTTGATCCGCGAACACGGCGGCGCGCTTGATGCCGCGACCGAGCATTACCGCGCCGCGATCGCGATCGATCCGGCCTTGTTCCAGGCACAGATCAATCTGGGCGTGGTGCTCGCAGCGCAAAAGTCCTTTCGCGAGGCCGAAGTCGCCTATCTGGCCGCACTCGCAATCGATCCGCTCGCGGCCGCAGCCTGGTCGAACCTCGGCGTGCTGTATGCGAGCACCTGGCGCGAAGCCCAGGCCGAGCAATGCTATCGGCAGGCGCTCGAAATCGATCCGGCCTACGCCCGCGCACGATTCAATCTGGCCTATGTGTTGTTGCGCCAAGGGCGCTACGAAGAAGGCTGGGCCGCGACGGAAGCGCGCGACTGGGCCGATGCGCTCGCGCCGCGCCTCGCCTGCCCGCGCTGGCACGGCGAAGCACCGGCCGGCCGTGCGCTCCTGATCGTCCATGAAGGCGGCCATGGCGACCTGATTCAGTTCTGCCGTTACGCCGCGGTGCTCAAGACCATGGGCGCGCGCCAGATCGGCATCGTCTGTCCGCCGGCCTTGACGCGTCTGCTCACGCATCAGGCGGTTTTCGATGCGGTCTTCGCGCTCGATGCCGATGCTGTAGCGTTCGAGCGGCGTCGGATTGTCGATGACGAGTGCGAAGCGCGCCGTGTCGCCGGCAAACACCGGCGCGAGGAATTGCATTCCGGCGTAGCCGAGATTGGCGATGGCGTTCAGCGAAACGTCCGGCACGGTCTTTCCGAACACGATGTGAAAGACCAGCAGATCGTCGATCGGCGCATCCGGATATCCGATCGCCTTCGCGAACGCGGCCGACGACGGCACCGCGAAGCGCCCGCCGAACAGCCCGCAATAGAGCGCGACGTCGCCGTGCGTGATCGTGCGCGGCGTCGCGTGGCGGATGGTCTGGCCGAGACGGAAGTCCTCGAAGAAATTGCCGGAGCTGGTCTTGGTCATGGAAGTCTCGCGCAATTCAATTCAACCGGCCCGCACAC
>CAXBRX010000072.1:0-11328 GCA_963977835.1 uncultured Derxia sp. | reverse complement strand
CCGAATTTGCGCAGATACGGTGCGAGCAGCAAGCCCACCAGGCAATAGCCGCCAGTCCAGCCGAGGATGAAGGCGAGGCCATCGAACCCCGACAGATACAAGGTGCCGGCCATGCCGATGAAGGACGCAGCCGACATCCAATCGGCCGCGGTCGCCATGCCGTTGAACAAGGCCGGTACGCGCCGTCCGGCCACGTAATACTCGGCCACGTCCGCGGTGCGCGACATGACACCGATGCCCGCGTACAGCCCGATGGTGGCGAACATGAACATGTAGCCGATCCAGGGCCGCGGGATGCCCAGTTGTTCGAGCACCGCGAGCATCAGCACGAAGGCGATGAAGCCGCCCGTGTACCAGGTGTAGTACTTGCGCAGTTGATTGAAATACGCCTTGTCGGCGCCGCGCCGGGTCGCCATCACGCGTCCTCTTCGGCGACGTCGTATTCGCGGTCGAGCCGGCGCATGCGTCGCGCGTACCACCAGACCACGAGCACGTAGACGATGGGCGCGCCTTGCGCCGCAATGTAGAACGACACCGGCCAGCCGAAGAAATTGAAGGCCGACAATTCGCGCGCGAAGAACATCGCGACGAAGGTGACGACGAACCAGAGCGCCAGCAGCAGCATCGTCAAGCGCACGGTCCGGCGCCAATACTCACGATGTCGCTGAGTCAACTGCATGAATGCGAGGTCTCCGGCTGGTTCCGCGCGCCGCGTCGGCGTCGAGTGCGGCGCTACTCTAGCGCATCATCCGCCCGACAAGACAGGCGCAATGCGGATCAGATAGATTTTTGCGGCGGTCAGGGCCACCCAGGCGCATAGCAACCAGGCGCCGGCCACCCAGGGCAGATGACGGTCGAGCACGATGCGCGGCGTGATCCAGCGCGCAACGCGCAACACGGGCGCGGTCAGCAGCTCGAACAATTGATAGACGGGATTGGTGGCGCGCCGGGCTCCGGCCAGCAACGCGAGCAACAGGCGCCCGAACAACAACATCAGGGCGATTTCGGTCAGGGCTTTGCCTGCGACGATGACGGTCAACATGGGACCGAAGTATGCAGCGGATCCGGCCGCGGACTCTTGTCTCTGTCAGCCGGATCCATACCCCGTGTCGTCTCCTCTCGACAGCCCATCAACGGGAAATGGACTGCCCTCCTGGCGCATCTGGTTCGGCTTGGCAGCTCGACTGCCAACCGAGTGCCGCAAGCTTAGGCAGCTTGGTTTACGCAATCCTTACACGCTCGAAGGGAAACCCCTGAGCTGCACAGCACCATGGGAAACCCGTCGAACGGGCCGCCCATGGCGCGGGGCCGGATTTAAATCGGCTGCTTGAGCTGGTCGAGAATGGCCGGGTTTTCGAGCGTGGAGACGTCTTGCGTGATCTCCTCGCCCTTGGCGATCGCGCGCAACAGCCGGCGCATGATCTTGCCCGAGCGGGTCTTGGGCAGGTTGTCGCCGAAGCGGATGTCCTTGGGCTTGGCGATCGGGCCGATTTCCTTGCCGACCCAGTCCTGCAACTCTTTGATGACCTTCTTGGCCGCATCGGCCGTGGTCGGACGCGCGCCCTTGAGCACCACGAAGGCCACCACCGCTTCGCCGGTCAGATCGTCGGGACGGCCGACCACCGCGGCTTCGGCCACCAGCGAATTCGCCACCAGGGCCGATTCGATTTCCATCGTGCCCAGACGGTGGCCCGAGACGTTCAGCACATCGTCGATACGACCGGTGATGGTGAAGTAGCCGTTCTTGGCATTGCGGATCGCGCCATCGCCGGCCAGGTAAAGCTTGCCGCCGAGATCGACCGGGTAGTACGACTTCTTGAAGCGCTCCGGATCGCCCCAGATGGTGCGGATCATCGACGGCCAGGGGCGCTTGACGACCAGGAAGCCGCCCTTGCCCCATTCGAGTTCGGTGCCGGTTTCATCGACGATCGCGGCCATGATGCCCGGGAAAGGCAGCGTGCACGAACCCGGCACCAGCGGCGTCACGCCCGGCAGCGGGGTGATCATGTGGCCGCCGGTTTCGGTCTGCCAGAAGGTATCGACGATCGGGCACTTCGCGCCGCCGATATTGTTGTAGTACCACATCCAGGCTTCGGGATTGATCGGCTCGCCGACCGAACCGAGCAGACGCAGGCTGGTGAGGTTGTAGTTCTTGGGATGCGCGGCCGGATTGGCTTCCGAGGCCTTGATCAGCGAACGGATCGCGGTCGGCGCGGTGTAGAAGATGCTGACCTTGTGGTCTTGGATCATCTTCCAGAAGCGGCCGGCGTCCGGATAGGTCGGCACGCCTTCGAAGACGATTTCGGTCGCGCCGCAAGCGAGCGGCCCGTAGGTGATGTAGGTATGGCCCGTGACCCAGCCGATGTCGGCCGTGCACCAGAAGATGTCGTTCGGCTTGATGTCGAAGGTCCATTTCATCGTCAGGACCGAATGCAGCAAATAGCCGCCCGACGAATGCTGGACGCCCTTGGGCTTGCCCGTCGAGCCCGAGGTGTAAAGCAGGAACAGCGGGTGCTCGGCCTCGACCCATTCCGGTTCGCAGACATCGGACTGACCGGCGATGGCATCGTGCCACCAGACATCTCGGCCTGCGACCATGTTGCAAGGGCCGCCGGTGCGCTGGAAGACGATCACGTTCTTGATGGTCTCGCAGCCGCCCATCGCGATGCCTTCATCGACGGCCGGCTTGAGCGGAATGTTCTTGCCGCCGCGGCATTGCTCGTCGGCGGTGATGACCATGACCGCGCCCGCGTCGTTGATGCGGTCGCGCAGCGATTGCGCCGAGAAGCCGCCGAACACCACCGAATGCGTGGCGCCGATGCGCGCGCAGGCCTGCATGGCGACGATGCCTTCGATCGACATCGGCAGATAGATGATGACGCGGTCGCCCTTCTTGATGCCGCGTGCGCGCAGCGCATTGGCGAATTGCGCAACCTTCGACAGCAATTGCTTGTAGGTCACGTTGACGACCTGGCCGTCATCGCGCTCGAAGATGATCGCGACCTTGTCGCCAAGACCCGCTTCGACGTTCTTGTCGAGGCAGTTGTAGGAAACGTTGAGCTTGCCGTCGGCGAACCAGCGATAGAACGGCACATTCGATTCGTCGAGCACTTGCGTGAACGGCTGCTTCCAGCTCACATGCTCGCGCGCCAGACGGGCCCAGAAGCCTTCGTAATCGCGCTCGGCTTCGGCGCACAGCGCCTGATAGGCCTGCATCCCCGAGACCGCAGCATTCTTCACCACATCGGCTGCCGGCTCGAACACTCGGTTTTCTTGCAGATTGGATTCGATCGATCCCATGGTTGCGTATCCTCGACTAGTGGCTGAATGAAATGCAGTGCGGCCGTCTTGTGTGCATTGCGGCGGTGCTTCGCGTTGCGCGCGGTCATCCATGCAGCGCGAGCCTTGCCTGGGCTCGCAAGTTAGGCATACGCCCTTACGGAGGCCTTACACCGTCTGACGGCCGTATGCACGGTGCCTCCAAACACGGTCGCGCAAACCGGTGCTGCGCCGCGATAGAATGCGGCCCTTTGCATCCACGCCACGCCGCTCACCGCCATGGCCACTCCCGGTTCTGACCAGCCTCGCGCGCCCGCGCCCAGGCTCAAACCCGTGCCCAGACTCATTTTCATGAGCCGTTGGCTGCAATTGCCGTTGTATCTCGGCCTGATCGTCGCGCAAGGCGTGTACGTCTACCATTTCTGGGTCGAGCTCATTCATCTGTTGCAAAGCTTGTTCGGCAGCCAGACCGACGCCGTCGCGCTCATCTGCGGCGTGATGCCCGATACCGACGCCTGTTCGAATGCGAAAGCCGCGCTCGCCGCGGGGCAATCGAACATCAAGCTCAACGAGACGCTCATCATGCTCGTGGTGCTCGGGCTCATCGATGTGGTGATGATCTCCAACCTGCTGATCATGGTCATCGTCGGCGGCTACGAAACCTTCGTCTCGCGTCTGAACATCGACGGCCATCCCGACCAGCCCGAATGGCTGTCGCATGTGAACGCCTCGGTGCTCAAGGTCAAGCTCGGCATGGCGATCATCGGCATTTCCTCGATCCATCTGCTCAAGACCTTCATCAACGCCGAGCAGACCGACACCAAGACCTTGATGTGGCAGACCTTGATCCACCTGACCTTCCTCGCCTCGGCGCTCGCGATCGCGTGGACCGACCGGATCATCAGCCACCATTACGAGCACGAATGAGTGCTGCGCCGAATTTCCTTTGAAGACCCGCGAGAACCCCATGTCCACATCCGTCACCATCAAGCAGGACGATCTCATCTCGAGCATCGCCGACGCTTTCCAGTTCATCAGCTACTACCACCCGCTCGATTACATCCAGGCGCTGGGCGCGGCCTATGAACGCGAACAAAGCCCGGCCGCCCGCGACGCGATCGCACAGATCCTGACCAATTCGCGCATGAGCGCCGAAGGCCATCGCCCGATCTGCCAGGACACCGGCATCGCGACGGTCTTCCTCAAGGTCGGCATGGATGTGCGCTGGGACGCCACCATGAGCCTGGCCGAGATGGTCAACGAAGGCGTGCGCCGCGCTTACAACAACAAGGACAACCTGCTGCGCGCCTCGGTGCTCTCCGACCCGGCCTTCACGCGCAAGAACACCAAGGACAACACGCCCGCGGTCATCCATTACGAGATCGTGCCGGGCCATGAAGTCGAAGTGATCTGTGCTGCCAAGGGCGGCGGCTCGGAAGCCAAGACCAAGATGGTCATGCTCAACCCGAGCGACAGCATCGTGGATTGGGTCATCAAGACCGTGCCGACCATGGGCGCGGGCTGGTGCCCGCCGGGCATCCTCGGCATCGGCATCGGCGGCACGCCCGAAAAGGCGATGCTGCTCGCCAAGGAATCGCTGATGGCGCCGGTCGACATGGCCGAGCTGCTCGCGCGCGGCCCCAAGAACAAACTCGAAGAATTGCGCATCGAGCTCTACAACAAGGTCAATGCCCTGGGCATCGGTGCGCAAGGCCTGGGCGGCCTCACCACTATCCTCGACGTCAAGATCCTCGACTACCCGACCCATGCGGCCAATCTGCCGGTCGCGATGATCCCGAACTGTGCGGCCACCCGCCATGCGCATTTCGTGCTCGACGGCTCAGGCCCGGCCAAGCTCGAAGCGCCTTCGCTCGACGATTGGCCGAAGGTCACCTGGACCGCCGATACGCAAAAGAGCAAGCGCGTCGATCTCGACACCCTGACCGCCGAAGAAGTGGCCTCGTGGCAGCCCGGCCAGACCTTGCTGCTCAACGGCAAGATGCTGACCGGCCGCGATGCGGCGCACAAGCGCATCCAGGACATGCTCGCCAAAGGCGAAAAGCTGCCGGTGGACTTCGCCGGTCGCGTCATTTATTACGTCGGCCCGGTCGATCCGGTGCGCGACGAAGTCGTCGGCCCGGCCGGCCCGACGACGGCCACCCGCATGGACAAATTCACCGACACCATGCTCGGCCAGACCGGCCTGCTCGCCATGATCGGCAAGAGCGAACGCGGCCCGGCGGCGGTCGAATCGATCAAGAAGCACAAGCGCGCCTACCTGATGGCGGTCGGCGGCGCTGCCTATTTGGTGAGCAAGGCGATCAAGAGTGCCAAGGTGGTTGGCTTCGCCGATCTGGGAATGGAAGCGATTTATGAGTTCCAGGTCAAAGACATGCCGGTCA
Source organism: uncultured Derxia sp. (assembly GCA_963977835.1). GTDB lineage: Bacteria > Pseudomonadota > Gammaproteobacteria > Burkholderiales > Burkholderiaceae_E > CAXBRX01. Next base: position 5,647 of record CAXBRX010000072.1, on the reverse strand, counting down.
CGGTCGCGGTAGATTCGGGCGGAACCAGCGTGCATGAGGCCGGCCCGAAGGAATGGCGCGTCAAGATCGAAGCGCTCGCCAAGACCGCCGCCTGACGTGGACGCTGGAGTCCGGGCGCGCATGGGCGTGCCCGCCGATTCCAAATTCGCGGCAGATGAAGGCATGATCGACAGCGAAGACGCGCAAACCGACGACGCGCATCCCATCGAAACCTCCGAACCCAGCGCGTTGGCGCTCGCCCCGATCGGCGTCTTCGATTCGGGCCTGGGCGGTCTGTCGGTCCTGCATGCGATCCATTGCGATCTGCCCTACGAAGACCTGATCTATTTCGCCGATTCGGGCCACGCGCCTTACGGCGAAAAAACCGACGAATTCATCCTCGAGCGCTGTCTGCGCATCGGCGGCTGGATGATCGACCAAGGCGTCAAGGCCATCGTCGTGGCCTGCAATACCGCCACCGCCGCCGCGGTGCAGGCCTTGCGCGCCAAGTACTGCATCCCCATCGTCGGCATCGAGCCTGGCCTCAAGCCGGCCACCATGGAAACCGTGACGCGCAAGGTGGGCGTGCTGGCCACCGCGAGCACCCTGGCCAGCGAACGCTACGCCAAGCTGCTCGGGCGCATCCAGGCGTTTGCGCCCAATGTCGAGTTCATCTCGGCGCAAGGCGTGGGCTGGGCCGATCAGGTCGAAAAAGGCGACATCGATTCGGCCGACACCCGCGCCCTCGTGCGCGCGGTGGTCGAGCCCTTGATCGCCCAGGGCGTCGACACCCTGGTGCTCGGCTGCACCCATTACCCGTTCCTGCGCCATGCCATCGCTCTGGCGGCGCCCGATGCCGAGATCGTCGATACCGCGCCTGCGATCGCACGCGAGATCGCGCGCCGGGTGCGCGGCGAATCGGACCCGAACCCGGGTCCGGCGCTCGGCAACATGCGCATCGTCACCACCGGCGACATCGGCCGCGCGCAAGCCTTGGCTGAACGCATGCTCGCCTTGCATTGCAAGGTCGAGCGCTCGACGATCTGAGAGCCGACGGCCCCTTGCCTCAGGGCGTGGTGACCACCGGGAAGATCAGCATCTTCACCTGAAAGACCACCGAGCCGGCCAATTCGCGCAAAGCGAGCCGCGACATGGTCAGGCCTTCAGCAGTCGGCAACCATTCCGCGGGATCGGTCAGGCGCACGCCGCGATACCCCATCGGCGCCGTGATGACACCGATGCCGGCCTGCTTGAACGCCGCCTTGGCGCGGCGCATGTGCCAATAGTCGGTCACGAGCAGGATGCGCGTATAGCCGGCTTCCTTGAGGATGGGTGCCGCGAGCCGCGCGCCATCGAGGGTGGTGGCCGATTCGTTCTCGATCAAGCGCACCGGCACGCCGAATTCGTATTCGAGCGCCGATTTCATCAGCGTGGCCTCGGAGATCGCCCCACCGTCGGGCTTGCCGCCAACCGTCATGAGCGGCAGCTCGGTCTCGCGATGCAGGCGCGCCGCGTAGCGCACGCGCGCGAGGGTGCGGTCGCGCATGCCCTCGCCTTCGTATTCGAGGGCGCCGGGCACACGGCCGGCTCCGAGCACCACGATGACCTGCGGACGCTGATCGGGGTCGAAGAATTTCACGGTCGAGCCGTCGAACGGCTTGGTATCCCCCGTCGACGACAGCAGCAGATAGCCCACATACGGTGTGGAGAGTATCCAGAGCGTCAGCATCGACAGCACCACCAGCAGCCAACCCAGCGTGGGTCGCTTGGTCACGAGAAACATGCCGATGATGCCGGTCAGCAGCAGACCCGCGGGTGGCAAGGCCAAGGTCGCAAGCAAAGTCGACCAGAACCAGGTTGAAGCTAACCAGTCAGGGATCATGTAGGCGGCGAGGCACGACCCGTCATGACGAGTCGTGCATGGGTAACAATCCGACTGATTCTAACTGCCGACCGCGCGCCGCGACAGGTTTCGATTAACGCACTGAAACCAAAACGCGACGCACTGCCGACATTTGCTCAACGCGTGCCGACGGCGTCGCGCAATTGCTGCAAGGCGCTCGGATCTTCGATCGTGGTCAGATCGCCAGGATCGCGCCCTTCGCACAAGGCCTGCATGGCACGCCGCAACAGCTTGCCCGAACGCGTCTTGGGCAGCACCGTGACGAAATGCACGCGCGACGGCCGCGCGACGGCGCCGAGTTGCGAATCCACCACCTTCAGGACCTCGGCTTCGAGCTTGGCGCGGCCCTCGGCGGTTCCAATCAGTGACGCATCCTTGACGATTGCAAAGCCGACCGGCACCTGGCCCTTGAGCTGATCGGCCACCCCGACCACCGCGACTTCGGCGATGTTCGGATGGCTCGAAATGCTTTCTTCGATCTCGCGCGTGCCCAGGCGATGGCCGGCCACGTTGATCACGTCGTCGGTGCGACCGAGCACGAAGAAATAGCCGTCCTTGTCCTTGATGCCCCAGTCGAAGGTCGAATAGAACTGGCCGTTCGGGAACATCGTGTAGTAAGTCTTGACGTAGCGCGCGTCATCGCCCCAGACGGTCGTCATGCAACCCGGCGGCAACGGCGGCACGATGGCGACCACGCCCTTTTCGTCAGCACCGACTTCCTCGCCGGTTTGTTCGTGCAAAAGCTTCACGTTGTAGCCGTAAGTCGGACGGCCGGGCGAACCGAACTTGATGTCCAGATCGGCGCAGCCTTCGATGCCACGTTGCACCGAAAGGATGGGCCAGCCGGTTTCGGTCTGCCAGTAGTTGTCCATGATCGGCTTCTTGATGCCGTCGGAAATCCATTGCGCGGTCGGCTCGTCGAGCGGCTCGCCGGCCAGGAACAGGGTGCGCAACGACGACAGGTCGTACTTGGTGAGCAGCGTCGGGTCCTGCTTCTTGAGCACGCGGATCGCGGTCGGGGCCGAGAACATCACGCTGACCTTGTACTTCTCGACCAGGCTCCACCAGATGCCGCCATCGGGGCGGATCGGCGTGCCTTCGTAGAACAAGGTGGTCATGCCGGCCAGCAGCGGGCCGTACACGATGTAGCTATGGCCGACGACCCAGCCGATGTCGGACGTGGCGAAGAAGGTTTCGCCGGGCTTGCCCTGGAAGACGTACTTGATCGACGAAGTGAGCGCGACGGCATAACCGCCGGTGTCGCGCTGCACGCCCTTGGGCTTGCCCGTGGTGCCCGAGGTGTAGAGGATGTAGCTGGGTTCGTTCGATTCGAGCCAGACGCAAGGCACTTTCGCGCCATCGTTCTTGGCGCACAACGTCGCGTAATCCACATCGCGGCCGGCTTCGAGGTTCATCGCGGCCAAGCCACGATTGACGAGCAGCACATGCGCGGGCTTGTGTTGCGCGAGGCGGATCGCCTCGTCGAGCAAAGGCTTGTATTCGACGACCTTGCCGGCGCGCGAGCCTGCGTCGGCGCTGACGATGAGCTTGGGGGTCGCATCGTCGATGCGGGTCGCGAGCGAATGCGAAGCAAAACCGCCGAACACCACGCTATGGATGGCGCCGATGCGCACGCAGGCCAGCATGGCGAACGCGGCTTCGGGGATCATCGGCATGTAGATCAGCACCCGATCGCCCTTGCCGACGCCAAGCTCCTGCAGGCCGGCGGCCACCCTGTTCACCTCGGCATGCAATTGCGCGTAGGTGTAGGTGCGTTCGGTGTTGGTCTCGGTCGAGACGAACACCAGGGCCGGCTGGTTGGCACGCGCGGCCAGATGGCGGTCGATCGCGTTGTGGCACAGATTGGTGGTGCCGCCGACGAACCAGCGCGCGAACGGCGGATTCGAAAAATCGAGGATCTGTTGCGGCTGGGTGTTCCATTCGACCAAGCCGGCCTGCTCGCGCCAGAAGGCATCGGGCGACTCGATCGATTGCTTGTGAAATGCGACGTACTGGTCTTGCTGGCTCATTGAGCTCTCCTCTGCGATGGTCGCGCACACCTCGTCCGGCGAAGGCTTCCTTGCCGGGTCGGGTCTACGCTTGAAATCTCCTCGCGGACCGTCGCGCGTGCGCCTGGGGTCAGGCGGCGCGGCTTCCGCACCAGCTCAGGTCAAGCCGGCTTTTTCTTCTTCTTTTGCTGCGTGATCAAATCGTTCAGCGGCCGAATCTGTTCTTCCAGGGTAGCCAAGTATGGCAAGACTTCGCGCCCTTGCCCGCGCGCGATCAGATTCAAGGCCTCCGAAATCGTCATCGGCGGCAGATCGAGTTCATCGACCGCGAACGAACCGGTGGCCTCGCCCTCTTCGATCATGCCGATGACGCGATTGCCGCCGAGCTGCTGCGCGACGCCGGCGCGCCGTTCGGCGATGCGCTTGAGCCCTTCCACATTCGAGGCCCGGGTCTGGCTGGCCGCGGCGATGCCGAAGCTCGCGGTCAGGCGCAACTCGACGCCCGCATGCATGATCTTGGCCTGGGCCACCGCCTCGGCCAGACGCGCAGCGAACTTGGTTGCGCCGCTCGGCGTGATGCCCATGGCCGCGACCAGGAACTCGTCTTCGCCGCTGCGCGCCACGCAATCCTCGCGCCGGATCGCCTTGGTCAACATTTCGGCGATGAAACGGAAGATGCGGTCGCGGATGGTCTGGCGGATGGTCACCGCCTCGGGCGACAGGCCCTGGATTTCATCGAGACGTACGCACATGACCACGAAATCGATGCCGTGGCGGCGCGAAAACGCCCACATCTTGTCGGTCTCGACATCGAGAAACGCGCGGCTGGCGATGCCCGAAGCGTCTTCGCGGATGACCGGCTGGGTGCGCGCTTCGTTCAGGTGTTCGGTCTTGTGCTGCAGCTTGATCAGCACTTCCAGGCGCGACAGCAATTCCACCGTCGACACGCCCTTGGTGATGAATTCGGTCGCGCCGAGCTTGGACGCCTTGGCGGCCTCCTGCTCATCGCCCGAAATGATGACGACCGGCAATTGCCGGATGCGCTCGGCAGTCGCGTTACGGACTTTTTCGAGCAATTGATACCCGTTGAGCTTGGGCATCGTGAGGTCGGACACCACGACCCGGATGGTCGGATCGAGGACGATCAATTCCCAGGCGGTCTGCCCATCGCCCGCTTCGACGTATTCGAACACGCCCTTGAGATGCTTGATGATGGACGCGCGCACCAGGCGCGAATCATCGACCACCAACACCTTGCCGGTGATGGCCGGTGTCGCAGCCGCGCTTGGGGGCGCAGGGTTCCCGGTTTCCATGCGTGGTTGATCCATGGCAAGCAAAAAGTTTGTTGTTTCGAGCTTACTACGATCTGACGCCCCGGCCGTTGACCTATCCCTGCGCTGCAGCGATCTGCCAGGGCCGGCTGTTGTGACTTTGACACTCGGCGCCTGATCCACCAGAATCAGGCGTCTTGACCCACTCGGACCAGGCTGCCTCAACGATGCCCCACCACCGATCCGCCCAGACCCGCCCGCTTCGCCGCGCACTTGCATCGCGCAGCGCGGCCGCTGGTCGTCTGCGGATGTGTGCTGGCGCATTGGCAGTCGCATTGGCCTGGGCCTGGACGTCGGGCAACGTATGCGCCCAGACGGCCGGCCACGCCGACGCCAAGGCGCCGGCTGCCGAACACAATGCGGCCACCAGGCCCGCGGCCCCACCGCCGCCGGTGCCAGATCGGAAGAGCACACGTCTGAACTCC